>NZ_LARE01000102.1:0-7521 GCF_000980245.1 Odoribacter sp. N15.MGS-14 | reverse complement strand
AATTCACGAAGGCTACGAAGCCCTCTGTCAGTATTACGACCTGAAATTCAAAAAGACCCGCGATATGGATATCGGATTAAAATACGAAGCCATTAAATCGGGGAAAGTCGACGTAATGAATATCTTTACCACAGACGGGCAACTGAATGGAGCCAACCTCACTGTATTGAAAGACGATAAAAACTTTTTTCCTTCCTACTATTGTACCACCGTCATCCGTGAAGAGACTTTAAAGGCACATCCCGAATTAGAACAAACGCTGGAAAAAATGAAAGGAATATTGACAAACGCCGAAATGGCCGAACTGAACTACGAGGTCGATATTGCCGGCCGACCGGAACAAACCGTCGCTGCCGATTTTCTGAAAAAGAAAGGATTATTGAGATAGCATGAATGATATCATACGTTTCGAACAAGTGACGAAAGCTTACGGGGATCAGGTGATTCTGAAAGCATTCGATCTGAAGATCCGCAAAGGTGAATTTCTGACTGTCATCGGTAGCTCCGGAAGCGGAAAGACTACGATGCTCAAGCTTATCAACGGATTATCGGCCCCGACTCAGGGCAAAATATATATCGACGGGAAAGACATATCGCAAGAGAACCAAACTCTTCTACGCCGCAATATCGGCTATGTCATCCAGGGAATCGGACTGTTTCCTCACATGACTGTCCGGAAAAATATCGCTTATGTACCGAGCCTGCTTAACCAGCACGACAAAGAACGTACCCGCAAAGCTGTAGAACGACTCATCGGAGTCGTCGGTCTGGAACAGGAAATGCTCGACCGTTATCCCTCGGAACTCTCCGGAGGACAACGCCAGCGAGTAGGAATTGCACGCGCCCTGGCCGCCAATCCTGACATCCTGCTCATGGACGAACCGTTCGGAGCCGTCGACGAAATCACCCGAAAAATGTTGCAGGCCGAAATTACCCGTATTCACCGCGAACTGGGAGTGACCATCGTTTTTATCACACACGATATCCGGGAAGCACTGACACTCGGAACCCGTATCATAGTTATGAAAGATGGGCACATCGAACAAGACGGAACACCGGAAGAAATCTGTAAACACCCCGAAACCGAATTCGTAAAACAACTGATCATGGATTGAGATGAGCTTACTTTTTTTATAAAGAACAAAATTTATTCATCCAAATAAATATATATTTGCTACATGAAACCGATGCGACTTATTTATATCTACCACAGTGGCTTTATTATTGAAAGCAAAGAATTTGCCATTTTGATCGATTATTATCGGGATACCCCGGAGTTTTATGTACACCGGCACTTTTTGAAACGCCCCGGAAGGCTGTATATTCTGTCTTCCCATGCCCACCCGGACCATTTCAACCCGGAAATACTCTCCTGGAAACCGGAAAGACCGGACATCCGGTATATCCTGTCCGAAGATATCCGCGACAGCCAAAAGGCGTGTTTTCACGATGCCATTTTCCTAAAAAAAGGAGAAGAATGGAACGATGATCTATTAAAAATCAAAGCCTTCGGTTCTACCGACATCGGCATTTCTTTTCTGCTCGATGTCGCAGATAAGCGCATTTTTCATGCCGGCGACCTGAACAACTGGCATTGGGAGGAGGAATCCACCCCAGAAGAAATCAGAGAAGCCGCAAACTTTTATCATCAGGAACTGGAAACTCTGGCCCGGGAAACCGACTATGTCGATTTAGCCCTTTTTCCTGTCGATCCGCGTTTAGGCAAGGATTACACCCGGGGAGGCCGGGAATTTGTCGACCGGATCCGTACCCTGCAATTCGCTCCTATGCACTTTTGGGAAAAATACGAAAAAGCGAATGCTTTCCGGGAGTATGTCGAAAAGCGTGGCGGAAGATTTCTGGCGATCGGAAAACCAGGAGAAGAAAAAACGATAAACTAATTTAATTTTACACAATGGAAATAAAAGGAAGATTCGATCATTTCAATTTCAATGTACTGGATTTAGAAAAAAGTATCCGGTTTTATGAAAAAGCTTTGGGATTGAAAGAAGTACGGAGGAAAACCGCCTCCGACGGTTCTTTTATCCTCGTCTATATGGGAGACGGGGAAACGTCTTTCACCCTCGAATTGACCTGGCTGCGCGATCGGAAAGAACCTTACGATCTGGGAGAAGGAGAGTATCACCTTTGCCTGCGTGTCCCGGGAGATTATGATAAAGTGAGAGCATTCCACAAAGAAATGGGATGTGTATGCTACGAAAATACCGACATGGGCCTCTATTTTATCTGCGATCCCGATGGATATTGGATCGAAATATTACCTCTATAGGTACATCGAAACAGAACACACTTCACCCGGATTTCCGAAAATTCGATGAAATCCGGATACTAATTATGCATAGGCTCCCGACGATTACAACGTCATTTTCCACTTTTTCGTGTTTAAATTCAGAAGGAAAAATATACTTGTTGTTAAATTTCAACGTGTGACGTCAAAAAAATTGCCGGATATTTGTTATTCGAAAATATTTCCTTTAGTTTTGTTTTTGTTATGAAGATCGAAAGGCAACATATTATTCTGAATTGCCGGACTGTTTGTCAGCCGGAGGATTGGATTTTGTCTGTTTCGTTCTCTGCTGTTTCTATTATTACTACCACTACAACAACAACTATTACCCCTATGGGGGTTTAAGTTGTCATATCACCAATCTGTATATCCGTATATTATTCCGGCCGAGGCTGCCGGAGGTTGGCTTTTCAGGATTCTAATCTAAAGTTTATCGTTTAAAAATTTCAAAAGGTATGTTAGTCATGAAATTCAAGGGTGCTGTCCTTCAGAATCAGGAAACCCTGGCAGAAATTAAAAATAGAATAAAAGAGCAGAATTGTTGTAGTATTGTAGTGGTATCGGCTTTAAAGGGCGTGATGCCCCGTTTGCGGCAGTTGTATGGGTTGAGTTTGCGGAGAGGAGCAGGATTTGAAAATGAGTTCAATGAATTAAAACAGGTTCATGAACAATTGGCTTATGAGCTTTTAGCCGGACGGAAGCTCGAAGAGTATAAAGTTGAATTGCAGAAGGAATTGGACGATTTGTACGGTATTCTGCATCATGTCGGAGTATTGCGTGAATCTTCTCATTGTATGAAGGATTATATCCTGGCTAAGGGAGATATTCTGGCTTCTCTGTTGTTCAGCAAATTGTTCGATCAGGCGGAATGGCACGATTCACGTAATTTTATGCTGACGGATGGGAATTTCGGTGCTCCGGAAGTGTTGTGGGAAGAGAGTTGCCGGGCTGCCCGGCAGGAATTCAGGGGGCTTCGGGGAATGGCCGTTGTTCCGGGGTATTGCGGGAAGACCGAAGCAGGTTACACCATCTCTATGGGAAGAGTAGGGCTGTCACTTACAACTGCAGTCCTGGAGGCTGCTTTTCAACAAGTGAAAGTGGCCTGATGCCCTATAGACGGCAGAAAAGCATTTTAAAACAATTTGTCCGGAACTCCATGAATTGAAGAAAATCCTTCTAACTTTGTGATATTTAACAGAACACAAAATCGGTTGTATGAAAAGTTATTCGTGGATTCTAATTCTGGTATTGTTCCTGAGCGGATTCTCTTCCTGTCATTCAGACGCGGAAAGATATAAAGATATTTTGCGGGAAGGTTCCTGGTATGTTTACGATATCGATTATTCTTATAAGCTGTATGATGATTTCGAGACGCCGGAATTATTCGATTTTTTCCATTATTTGCTGGATGAGAGAAACCTGTTATTTTTGCCGGGAGATGAGCTGATGTTTTCCAAAAGAAGGATCGATGTCAATTGTCCGGACGGCGATCGGTTCGGTTACGATTATTACTACAGTGGTGATTATATCCGGATCGGCCGGGACGGTGATTATATGGATTTGTTTCCTCAGGGGGATATGAATGCTCTGACATTGACTCTCGATCGGATAGGGTTGGAGAATTTATTGTCGTACTGGGCGCCAGTAGATGAATATTATGCTTATTTGCTGGAGGCTGCTTACCGTAATCTGTATGATTTTCACATCACTTATCATTTGCAGCGTCCTATCCCGGAGATGGCACAGGTGATACCGGGGATATATATCGGACCGATGTACGACGGGAATCAGCAACTGATGAATGAATCCGCTACGGTCAATCTGTTTTGGGAGAAAGGACAGATGAATATGACCCTGGACGATAAAGTGATCCTGGAAGACGAGAATGGTCCGGGACCTCAGTTTTATGTCGATATAGCCGGGCTACAGGTCGATAAAGGACGTACGCCGGGAAGTTATGTGTTTACCGGAGAGCAATCGTTTACCGATCGCCAATACGGACCGGTGGAAGTCCGGATCAGGGAAGGGCGTTATAATGCTGCGGGGACAGTGGCTGTGTGGCTGGAGATTGTCTGGAATGAAAATGTATATGAGCTGGATTTCCAGAAAGGAGTACGGCAATGGGATTTCCAGAGTTTGAAAGTCAAATCGTCGGAAAAAACGATCATTCTGAAAAAATAATGGTTTCGGCTTTGATATGAAAGGAATTGTTTTTTGTCTTTTGGGTTTACTGATCGGGGTGGAAAGTTCCGGGCAGTTGGTCAGGCGTAAGGATTATGATCTGGCGGTGGCCCTGCAGGCCGGTGGCGGAACGTCGGTGGGAATTCCTTTCCGCGATGTCCGGATGTTTGTTGTGCCGGTCGGTGGATTGAAGATGACTATTCCTTTTACCCGGAAATGGTTTTTGGGTACGGAAGTCAATTATGCAGACCATCGGTTCGATAGCCGGTATGCCCCAGGGGAAAATACAGACCGGAAGCAGAAGGTACGGTTTCGGCTAAAGGAACTACAACTTCCGGTATATCTTAAATATATGCTGAACTGTAACCGGGCATCTTTGCTTTTCGGTGGATATGCCGGTTATTATTTTCAAAATAAATCCGGGGTATCGGGACCGGATCCGGCTGTCGCTTTAGACGATGAAACGGAGAAATGGAATGCCGGCCTGACTTTCGGCTATGAATACCGGATCGTGAAACATCTGAATGTGATGTGCCGGGTGAGTGCCGGCCTGAATGATCTGATGCATTCCAGGGGAATTTCGGGTAAGAATGTATTTCCTTTACAAGCCTGTATAACCGTTAGTTATGATATTTTCCGGGTAGGAGATTGTGGATGTGATTAAAGGGGTAAAGAATAAATGACGAACTTTAGGAAACCTTTTTCCGTAGAAAGATAAAAAAAGTTTGTTTTATGAAAGAGTTGTTATTGAAATTAGTAGCTTCTGACCGGAAACATCTGGACGGAGCTTTACTTTTCCTGCGTTTGTTTATAGGAGGAATGACGTTGAGTCATGGGTGGGCGAAATTAGCGTCCTTTTCGACTTTAAGCGCTACTTTTCCTGATCCTTTAGGCGTGGGTAGCACCTTATCGCTCCTATTGATTCTATTTGCAGAGGTGGGATGTTCGTGTTTGCTGATCTTCGGGTTAATGACCCGGTTGGCTGCTCTCCCCTTGATGTTCGGAATGCTGATGGCTTTTTTCGTTATTCATGGTGCCGATCCTTTTGCAGTGAGAGAGTTGCCTTTACTTTATCTGGGCGTGTATGTATTTTTGCTGTGGGGCGGAGCCGGCAGCTATTCCCTGGACGAATGGATCCGGCGAAGGATTATTCGCCGGGAGATTGCTCGATAAGTGCCGGAACATCGGTAGTCCCGAGTTCTTCGTCTTCGACGATAAGCGTACGGGCAAAAAGCCAGTAAAGCAATAATACACAGATGACAATGACTCCGATAGTCAGCCAGATGTTATTTTTTCTTTTTTTCATGTCTTTGATTTTTTTATTTGAACGATGAAAGCTTATACTTGGTTGCTGGAAAATGACAAATCTTCATGAAAAAAAGGCAGGATTTGTGTCAAAGGCCGATGTAAACATTTTTTTTTGTTTCTGGCATAAGATTTGCTTAAGCGGAGAATGAGCAGTCCAGCTATTTTTAATAACCGTTGACTACTCCTATTTATGATCAATTTATTTAACCATTTAAAATGAGAATAGAGCCATGGGAGCAGCTGGAAACAAAAAACCGAAAGGCATGAAGAAAAAACATGAAGCCAGTTATATGGCAGAGGAAACAAATCAGGAAATCATGCCTAAAAAAGGGAAGAAAAAATAGAGAGAGGATTGAAAGAATCCGTTAACCGGATTTAAAAAGTTACCGGCAGTTCAAAAAAGATTTTTGAACTGCCGGTGTATTTTGTTATCGGAATTGAAGGTTAGTACTGTCGAAAGTGACCTGTTCATCTTCTCCTTGTTGCCAATCGTTCGCTTGTCCGCCGGGAGTGATGAAATCTTCTTTGGTACCGATTTCAATATCCTCTTCATTTCCTGTCGTCCAGTCTTCGGGAGTCAGGTCGGGATCGATATCGGTTTCCTGCTTTGTGATATCGTCCGGCGTGACGTTTTCTTTCTTGCCTTCTTCGTTCTTCACCTCCACTTCACTGACAGAAATATTGATTTTTCCGGTTTCTGCAGGATCCGATTCGACGGATAGGTTGAGTGACACCTCGGTGTTGGGCTGGGTCGTAGCAGGCACTTCCAGCAATTGGGCAGCCAATACCTGTCCGGTTTCGTCCCGGGCAATAATATTGCATTGAATTTTCTTTTCAATTTCTCCTGTTGTATTCACGATGGTGACATTCAGGAAAATACTGTATTGCTTTCCGGTTTCGGCCGCTTTGGTGATGGCTCCGGCTTTCATCGTAACGAAGACAGTGCCTGGTTCGGTCCATTTATCGTCACCGAATCCGAACATCGTACCGACTCCGGGTACGAGGACCCCGGCATCGGAAATCTGACCGGAATAATCGGTTAGCTGCACTTTCGTGGCAGATAGAGTCCGTTTTACGCTTAAGCCGACCGTCAGGTCTTTGTCGTCGACCGTCAGAGTACTTTTAGCGAACATCACATCTCCCAAAGGAGTGTAATGGGTGGCTCCTTCTGCTTTTGTCAATTGTACAGACATGCCGGAAAGTGGCGTACCGATTATTTCGGAGGAAATATTCCCGTCTTCCGGAACATTCCCGACCAGCACAACGGTATAATTTCCTTTTTCCAATTCGATGGCTTTGAGAGCATCTGCGGAAGTGTATTTATTTACGGATACCAATTTCTGGTCTTTGTCGTACAAATAGAGGCGCAAATGAGTTAATGCAGTTTTCAGGTCATTGTCCTGAACACCGTTTATATCACTTTTCAGTGCAAAGGACACTTTGGCTTTGGTTGCTCCGGGTTCAGGTCCGGGTTCCGGATCGTCTGCGCTACCGCCTGATCCGCCGCAACTCTGCAATCCGAATGCCAGTGATAAAATCAGAAATAAATAGAATATCTTTTTCACTTTGATTCAGTTTAATGTTAACATTTATTCATTTAACCGGCATAAGGAACCGTTATCAATTGTCCGTTCTCATCGTATACCGGATTTTCTGCCAGATAATTTTTCAATGTTTTAGCTGCTTCGATAATCTCTTCTGTCGTATTGAATTCAGTTCGACCC
>NZ_LARE01000096.1:0-7699 GCF_000980245.1 Odoribacter sp. N15.MGS-14 | reverse complement strand
TATCTTCAGAGAGTTTATGACATCCACTATGATTAAAAACCTTACCCACGACATAGAGGCTTACCGTAAATCTATCGATGACACTTCAATAAGTGGGAAGAAAAAATAAAAAGTAGGGAGAAGAACCTATTCAACGCAAGAAATGCGGAGAATATAAAGTATATTCTCCGCAAACATTTAAAAAATCAATTCATAATGGGTACTCCGCCCTCCTTCATCGGTTTTACGCAATATCCCTTTCGCCATCAAAGCCTGTATATCACGTAATGCCGTATCAGCAGAACATTTGGTAATTTTTCCCCATTTGGAAGAAGTCAGTTTACCCTCAAAACCGTCCCAAAGCAAATTTACCATTTTGATTTGACGGTCATTCATGGAAATCTCCCGGTATTTATTCCAAAAAGCGGCTTTCCGCAAAACCGTGCCCACTGATTTTTCAGCGTGAAGCAATGCCGCCTCCAGACAGGCAAGGAACCATTCCAACCATGCAGTTATATCTAAATCCGACTTTTGTATTTTTTCCAATGTTTCATAATAATTTTTCCGCTGATTTGCCATAACCGATAACAAACTCCCTTCTCCTTATGGAAAAATTAACGACAGATATTCTTTCATCTATTTTTATTTCCTACTTTTACCTGAAATTAGGACATGTCTTAACAAATTGAAACAATCATCCGATGTCGTCACAATATCCTGTCCCTAAATGGATCGAACAATTACACGCCGGAAAAGAAGAAGCCTACCGGATTCTTTTTGATGAATATTACCAGATGTTGTGTGTATTTGCCATGAAATATATAAAAGATAAAGAGGTGGCCGAAGACATCGTGCAGGATATCATTCTGGAACTATACAGCCGGCGTCTCCGGTTCAACACCCCCGTTGCCCTCAAATCGTTTTTGTTCCTGTCCGTAAAAAACAGGGCCCTCAATTTCCTGCGCCGTCAGCGGGCACAAGAACATTATCTGAGTATTTCGGTGGAAGAAGAAAGTTTTTTCCTGAACAATATCATCCGCGAAGAGGTATACTATCATCTGCAAAAAATGATCGGGGAACTCTCCGACCCTGTGCGGAAAATTTACGAACTGACTTTACAGGAATTCTCCAATGAAGAAATTGCCGAACAACTCGGATTAACCGTCGATTCTGTCAAAGCACACAAAAAACGGGGGAAACAAATATTGAAGGAAAGGCTGAAAGGTTTAATGGCCTTCTGCCGGGCAAAATTCCTGCAACCGCACTATACGCCGAAAAGTACAAGTTTGAGATTATTCCGCAATATCGCCATGGCCCGTTTGAAATGAGTCTTCACTGTAGTTTCTGCAATATCCATCTGTGTTGCAATTTCTTTGATCTTTTTCTTCTCGACAATATGAAGTAATACGACTTCCTTTTGTTTTTCAGGTAATGTATCCAGAATAGTTTTCAGACGTTCATGAATATCTTCATCGATTTCCGGATCTTCGATACCGGAGAACAACATCGCTTCGATGATTTTATCCTGATGCTTACCTTGAATTTCCAAATCCCGCAAATAATTCAGGCAATTATTCCGGATAATACCGAGCATATAATAAAATACAGGTTGTTTTTCATCATATCTTTCCAGGTGATCCCACAAAGACAGAAAAGCATCCTGTACCAAGTCTTCCGCTTGTTTCCAGTCGTAAAGATAACGCATGGCATAATGCTGCAAAGGCAGAAACGAAGTTTTATACAATTCATGAAAAGCATCCAGATCTCTTTTTTTTATCCGAAGCCCTAAATTACTTTTTTCTATGTATTGCTCTATTCTTGCCATGATATTTTCGGCAAAGATAATTTTTTTCTATTATACGGTGTCCTCCATTTTTAGATTCCAAGTTAATTATATAAAAAAGAAAGCGTGGTCTATGGAAAAAAATTCGATTCGTTGGGAAATATTATTGAAAGGCGCCCGCGGAACATTGTCTCCTGAAGAAGAAATCATTTTTCAAAAGTGGTTGGCCCGGGATATACGACATAAAGCCTATTACGAGAAAATGTGCCGGGTTTGGTCGTCGGACAATACAACTTACGATTTGCATACCGATGTGGCTGAAATGATAGTCCGTTTTGACGATTATGTCCGGAATAAGCGGAAAGTAAGGCGCCGGAAGATACTGAGGAATGTATACCGTTCGGTAGCCTGCCTGTTGATTCTGCTGACTGTAGGTGGAGGGATCATGTTGTTGAAGAGAGACAAACGGGAAATGGAAACTGCAAACCGGATTGCCGGATCTATCTTGCCGGGCCAGGGGAAAGCCATTATTCTTCTACCGAACGGCGAAAAAGTAGATATCGCTTCGTTAAGCGATTCTTTATCCTACCGGACAGCAGGCTTTACGGTCGAAAAAGATTCCGGAATAATCAGATATATGAAACAACAGCAAGCCCGGACAGATTATCACACGATCGTTATACCGATAGGAGGAGAATATCAGGTGAAGCTGAGCGACGGGACGATGGTATGGTTAAATTCAGATTCGCGGTTGAAAATTCCGACGGCCTTTGTGGGAAACGAAAGAAGAGTTTTTTTATCGGGAGAAGCTTATTTCGATGTAGTGAAAAATGACCGTAAACCTTTTATCGTCGAAACAGATTTAGGGAATATAAAAGTTTATGGAACAGAGTTTAATGTAAAGCGTTATTCCGCCGACAGACAATTGAAAGCAACTCTGGTGGAAGGCTCCATCGGATTCAGTAACGATCATGTAGCAGAACTGAAACTTCAGCCCGGCTATCAGTTAAGCCTTACCGAAGGGAAAAGTGAACCTACTGTGGAAAAAGTAAAGGTATATAATGAAATAGCCTGGAAAGATCAACGCTTTTGTTTTGAAAACAGAACCCTGGAATCGATAGCCCGGGATATGGAAAGATGGTATAATGTAAAAATCGTTTTCAAAGATCCGGTATTGCAACAGCTGCAATTTTCGGGTTCTTTGAGCCGGTACGGAGAGATTGAGACTTTACTGCATTTTTTTGAAGAAAGTGCAGATATTACATTTGAGATCGATCACCATACAATTACTGTAAAAAGAAAATAAAAAAATAGAGAATGCTTCTGCAGTCGGCAAACTTTAGAGCGCATTCTCTACACATTCATTCATATTAACGAACTAATAACAAATGTATGAAAAAAAAAGCACCTGACAGGTATTTCTTACCTGAATTCTTAAGAAAAATGTTAGCGGCAGTGTACTTGCTGTTCATTGTTTCGTTGTCTTATGCGGCGGCAGATAATGACACCAAACTGATCACATTTGCCGTGAAATCTGAAAATTTAAATGATGTTCTGATTAAATTTAAAGATCAGACCGGTGTCGATATTTTATTTAACAAACAACTTATCGGAAACCGGAAGTGTAATGATTTTGAAGTCGTAAATCAACCTGTTGAGGTGATACTGAGCAAAATCCTGGAAGGTACAGGGTTTGTTTTTTCGAAAGTGGACGGAGTGTATGTCATCAAAAAAAGTACAGAAAAAATCGTTCAACCGGTAGAGCCCCTGGCGATTTCCGGCGTAGTGACCGACACGGATGGAGCACCCTTACCCGGAGTGACCGTTTTGGTAAAAGGGACTTCTTTGGGAAGTGCAACCGATACAGAAGGGAAATTTAAATTATCACTTCCTTCACAAGAAAATGTAGTCCTGGTATTTTCGTTCGTCGGCATGCAAACCAAAGAGGTCCCTTATAAAGGCGAATCCGAAATAAAAGTGACCCTGCAAACCGACGTAACTGAAATGGAACAGGTTGTCGTTACCGGTATTTTTACCCGTAAAACAGAGAGTTATACCGGTGCTGCAACGACCATAAAGAAAGAAGAACTACAGAAAATGGGGAACCAAAATGTTTTACAATCCCTGAAAAGTTTAGACCCGGCTTTTCATATTATAGAAAACAATGATTTCGGTTCGGATCCGAACAAAGCCCCCCAAATTCAGTTGCGTGGACAACAATCCATGCCCGATATAAAAGGGACTTATAATGGTAACCCCAATCAGCCGCTTTTCATTTTGGACGGTTTCGAAACAGATATTACAACAGTTTACGATTTGGATATGAACCGGGTAGAAACGATTGTATTACTGAAAGATGCCGCAGCCAAAGCAATATACGGAGCCAAAGCGGCCAATGGCGTAGTGGTCATCGAAACCCGTCAGCCGAAAGCCGGGAAGATGAGGATATCATACAAAGGAGATCTGAGCCTGACGATTCCCGACCTGACAGGTTATAATCTTTGTGATGCACGTGAAAAATATGAAGTAGATAAGGCACACGGCCGTTATTCAGATCCCTGGTTTTGGGAACAATATCTGAACCAGATCAAATCGGAAATAGAACGCGGCGTGGACACAGATTGGCTGGCCCAACCTTTACATACCGGTATCGGACACCGGCATTCTCTGTATTTGGATGGAGGAGACGAACATTTACGCTATGGCGTAGACTTGCTTTATAATGAAATCAAGGGGGTGATGAAAGGATCAGACCGGCAAACGTTCACGGGAGGAATTACCCTGGCTTACCGTTATAAAGACTTATTGTTCAGAAATCAGTTGAGTACCACTCTTAACCGGGCCAATGATTCTCCCTATGGTTCTTTCGACGAATATGCAAAACTGAATCCCTATTGGACACCTTATGATGAAAACGGGGATTTGAAGCAAATTGCCGGTTCTACCGGAGGAGGAGGCCTGGTTGGGGTAACCTGCGGGAATCCGCTATGGAATGCTTCTATCGGTACTAAAAATTTCAGTAAATATACCAGTATTACCAATAATTTTTATATCGAATGGCAGGCTTTGACCGCATTGAAGTTTATCGGACGTTTGGGGTTATCGAAAACCCTCAATGCAAGGGAAGACTTTTATCCGGCCTCACATACCAGATTCCTGGGATATTCGGAAGATAAATTTTTTGAAAAAGGCACATACAGTAAACTGGAAGGAGAAAGCAGCAATGTCAATATGGATATAACAGCCAATTATTCCTTATTATTAGATAAGCATCAACTTTTTCTGAACCTGAACTACAAGATGGAACAAAGCCGTTCTGAAGAAGTTACTTTCACCATGGTCGGTTTTCCGAATGACAAGAACGGTTTTATCACTTCGGGTCTCGGATTCAACAAGAGCGATTATCCTCCTGTCGGCAATGAGTCCATCAGTCGTGAAATAGGTGTTTTGTCCGCTTTAAACTATTCGTACGACGATCGTTACCTGGCCGATTTGTCCTGGCGTGCCAGTGCGTCTTCCCGTTTCGGACAAGATAAACGGTGGGGACAGTTCTGGTCGGCAGGTATCGGATGGAATTTTCATAAAGAACATTTTATGGAACAGGCAGAATGGCTGAAACAATTTAAACTACGTGCCTCAACCGGTTATACCGGAGCCCAGAACTTCAATCCATATCAGGCTTTAGCCATGTTCAGTTACAATCAGACCCAAGCCTACGACAACTGGATCGGTTCTCATTTAATGGCCCTGCCCAACGATGACCTGAAATGGCAGAAAACCCAGGATTACAATATCGGATTCGACCTGAATCTCTGGGGACGTCTTATGATTGTATACGATTATTATGTGCAGCAAACCAAAGATCAGTTGCTGGCCTTGACTGTTCCTCCTTCTATGGGATTTACCAGCTATATGGAAAATATCGGAAGTACGGAAAATAAAGGAATGGAATTGAAGTTAAATGCCCATTTGTTGTATGATGTGGAAAACGACCGTTATTTAAGTACTTCTTTCTCTATTGCCAAAAATACGAATAAGTTGAAAAAAATATCGAATGCGTTGAGAAGTTACAACGACGAGGTCGATAACGAAATATTGGATGGAAATACCAACAGACCCCAGACCCGTTTTATCGAAGGTTCGTCTATGAATGCTATCTGGGCTGTCCGCTCCCTGGGTATCGATCCGGCTACAGGAGATGAGATTTTCCTGACAAAGGATGGAGAAACAACGACAGAATGGAAAGCCGAGGATCAGGTGGTTTGTGGCGACGCCATGCCCGAATGTTCGGGTACTTTCGGAATAAATATGGATTACCGGGGAATTTTCCTGAACATGTCTTTTTATTATCAATTCGGCGGTCAGACTTATAACCAGACCCTGGTCGACCGGGTCGAGAATGCCGATGTCGGACTGAATGTCGACAAACGAATTTACAATGCCGTTTGGAAAAAACCGGGTGACCGGGTCGATTTTTCTTATAATCCTCACAGGCTGACTAAACCCAGTTCCCGTTTTGTACAGGATTTGAACGAATTGCGTTTGTCATCTTTAAACGTGGGATATGATTTCCGGCATTGTGCATTCCTGAAAAAGAGCCGGTTGCAACAATTAAAGGCCAGTTTTTATATGGATGATGTGTTCCGGGCTTCTACAGTGAAAACAGAACGCGGGTTGACTTATCCGTTCGCCCGTACTTTCTCGTTCTCTTTACAAGCAACCTTTTAATCGATGAATACAATGATACGAATACAAAAAACAAAAAATATACTCGGCATTTTGTTCTTTTCCCTGTTGAGTGTTTCCTGTCAGGAATGGCTGGATGTCAGTCCGAGTACGGAAGTAAAATATGACGATCTGTTCAGTTATAAGAACGGTTTTAAAGATCAATTGACCGGAGTATATACCGCTTTATGTTCGGAAGAACTTTATGGTGCCCATCTCGGTTTCGGAATGTTGGACGCTTTGGGACAACAATATTACTGGAATCAGGAAGCCGGAACTTATTATTACCTGCATCGTTTTGTTTATGACAATCCGAAAAGCGAAGAAGTGATCAACAGCATCTGGAACAACATGTATAATGCGATCGCCAACGTCAATATTCTGTTACAGGGCATCGAAGACCACCGGGGAATTCTTGCAGCCGATGAAGAAAAAATCTACGAAGGGGAAGCTTATGCATTACGTGCTTTTCTGCATTTCGATCTGCTCCGTCTGTTTGGCAAAAGTTATGTGAGCGGGGCCGGTGAAAAAGCGATTCCTTATGTCAGCAAAATTTCGAAAGAAATAACTCCGTTATCTACGGTTTCTGAAGTCCTTGATTCCGTAATTACGGATTTGGAAAAAGCAGCCTTTCTATTAGAAAACGATCCTGTCAGAACCGGAGAAGCGACGACATCTTTTTTGGGAACCCGGAGTTTTCATTTCAACTATTACGCAGTCCGGGCTCTGATGGCACGTGTTTATTTGTATAAAAACGATAAGGTCAATGCCCTGAAAAATGCTACGGAAGTAATCCTTTCCCACAAATATCCGTGGGTAGAGAAAGGCCAGGTAGCGACAACGACCCGTGATAACCGTGACGGAATCTTTCTGACGGAATGTATCCTCATGCTGAACAATACGAGATTAGAAACGATAACAGAAACATACCTGAAAAAAAGCGAAAACAATACGGTGGGTAATTTACTTGTCACCCAGGCAGAAGTGAGGGACGAAATTTTTGAAAATACTTTGTACGGTGGCAGCGACTGGCGGTATATCTATTATTTCGAACCTATCGACTCTTATTATGTCAATACTAAATTATGGCAAGTCTCTTCCAGTTACAATAACCGTCAACCTTTGCTTCGTATCAGCGAAATGTATCTGATTGCTGCCGAATGTGCAGGTTCGAAAAAGGAAGCCCTTGAATATTTCAATACCTTACGCCAA
>NZ_LARE01000097.1:0-7699 GCF_000980245.1 Odoribacter sp. N15.MGS-14 | reverse complement strand
AAACGGTCGGGATGCATCGTTTTCGGAATGACGACCACTCCCGACTGGATTTGAAATCGCAATACCACCTGACGTACCGTTTTATGGTACCTGTCGGCGATATATATCAAAACCGGGTCATCGTAAAGTGCATCGATTTTTCCTTGTCCGAACGGAGCATAACCCTCGTGCTGTATACGATATTTCTTCATCCAGCGGTAAATCTCTGTCTGCTGTGAAATAAGGTTGGTCTCGATCTGATTCACGGCAGGCACGACCTTATTATACAGTATCAGGTCGATCAGTCGGTCGGAGGTATAATTCGATACGCCGATAGCACGGATTCTACCCGCTGCATACAGCTCTTCCAGTTCCCGCCAGGCGGCATAAGTATTGCCGAACGGCCAGTGCAACAACACAAGATCCAGGTAGTCGGTCTGCAACTTCCGCATCGATTCTTCTACTGAAGCCCGGGTATGTTCATAATTCTTAAACCACACCTTTGTCGTGATAAACAACTCCTCCCGTGCCACATCACTCCCGGCAACCGCCCGGCCGATATACTCCTCGTTTCCATATCCCTGGGCCGTATCGATCGACCGATAACCGATCCGGATAGCCTCCGATACGCTCCGTTCACATGTGTCGGGATCGGTCAAAAGAAAAGTTCCTAATCCCAATACCGGCATTTCAATGTCATTGTTCAGTTTTACAGTTTCCATATCATTGCTTTTATTCTAAGGCAAAATTACCTGCATTTCCTGCCCCGGATGTCCGGAAAATCCTGTTTTCCGAACCAATTTTACAGATTGTCCCATAAATTCACTATATTTGTATCATACAGGATGCGGTTCGGCCATGCCAAATTTGAAAACAAAGTTTTTATTTGTCATTGCACTCACCTTCCGGTATATTTATAATCGGTCGGCCATATAGACTATAGACGTGATGAGCCATATGTTGAAAGTGAAAAACGTAAACGATTACAGTGCCTACCTCGGACATTCCGCCCAACACCGATGGGTAAGCGTCATCGATTATGCAGAGGTAACACCTATCCGTCATTGCCTCTGTAATTACAGCGTTTACGGATTATTTCTGCGGGACGATATCCTGATCGATCTGACCTACGGTCTGGGAAAATACGACTACAACAAGGGAACGCTCATTTGTGTGGCTCCCGGACAGATAGGCGGGAAAGAGGATAACGGAGAGCGGGTAGAGATAGAAGGATGGGCACTCCTGTTTCATCCCGATATACTCCGGGGTTCTCCGCTCGAAAATAAAATCAAAGAGTATTCTTTTTTTTCCTACCAGACAAACGAGGCCCTGCACATGACCGAAGAGGAAAGGGAAATTTTTATCTCCATGCTGCAACAACTCCGTCACGAACTCGGACACCGACCGGATAAACAGCAAGATTCGATCATTCTTTCTTATATCGAACTAATCCTGAACTATGCCAAACGTTTCTATGACCGGCAATTCATGACCCGTCGCCAGGATAACAACGATATACTGGCCCGTTTCGAGAAATTGCTGGATGATTATTACAACAACAGGAAACAATTGTCCAACGGTATTCCGAGCGTATTGTATTGTGCCGAACAACTTTGCATGTCATCGAACTACTTCGGCGATCTGGTGAAGCGAACGACGGGAGAAACAGCAGGTAACCACATCCGCCGGTTTATCGTCGAAAAAACCAAAGACAAACTGATCGGCGGTAATTCTATTTCTCAGATCGCTTACGACCTCGGCTTCGAATATCCACAACATTTAAGCCGGTTATTCAAAAAACAAGAGGGATGTACCCCCACGGAGTACACCGAACGGCTACAAAAGAACAGCACAACCTCCGGTTCCGACCGACCTCACCGGCAATCGTAAAAAAGCACCCTTTACTATATAAAAGTAAATAATCATTTCAATTAAAAAAAAATACAATTTCGACACTTTCCTTTGCAAACGTCTGCACAATTATATGTCCTTTGATCTATTTTTTTATTTGCCGCAAAAGGTTATCTTTGTCCGGTTTATGCGCTAAACGAGTGGTGATTAGCAATATATTAATCTATAAAAGCGATAAAAATGGTATATTCACAGGAAGTACAACACATGTGTGTTGTCAAAAAAGGTCCGAACCATGGACCGGCCCCAATTCCTGAAGAAGGCAAATGGGTGAAAGCAAAAGAAATCAAAGACATCTCAGGTTTAACCCACGGTATCGGTTGGTGTGCTCCTCAGCAGGGGACTTGTAAACTGACCCTGAATATCAAAGAAGGGGTAATCGAAGAAGCCTTGGTGGAAACTATCGGTTGTTCAGGAATGACCCACTCGGCAGCTATGGCTGCAGAAATCCTGCCGGGCAAAACGATTCTCGAAGCATTGAATACCGACCTGGTTTGCGATGCGATCAACACAGCTATGCGTGAATTATTCCTGCAAATCGTATATGGACGTTCACAGAGTGCTTTCTCTGAAGGCGGACTGGTGATCGGTGCAGGCCTCGAAGATTTGGGTAAAGGTCTGCGCAGCCAGGTGGGAACCATGTTCTCTACCAAAGCAAAAGGCGTTCGTTACCTGGAACTGGCTGAAGGATATGTAACCCGTTTGGCTCTCGACGAAGACGACGAAGTATGCGGATACGAATTCGTACGCCTCGGTGTTATGATGGACCTGATCAAAAAAGGCACCGACGCTAACGAAGCATTGAAGAAAGCCACTTCAAACTACGGACGTTTCGCCAATGCAGCTAAATATATTGACCCACGTCACGAATAAAACAGGAGGAACACACTATGGCAAAAAGAGAAGTAAAATTTGAAAGTCAGGATCGTCGGATCGCTCAGATCAACAAAGTATTGAACTCCTATGGCATCGCTTCTATCGAAGAAGCCGAAGCAATTTGCGACGCAAAAGGAATCGATCCTTATCTGGAATGTGAACAGACTCAGAATATCTGTTTCGAAAATGCAAAATGGGCCTACGTAGTCGGGGCTGCTATTGCAATCAAGAAAAATTGTATCCATGCGGCCGATGCTGCCGAAGCTATCGGCGAAGGCCTGCAGGCTTTCTGTATTCCCGGATCGGTAGCCGACGACCGCAAAGTAGGCCTGGGCCACGGTAACCTCGCAGCCCGTCTGCTACGCGAAGAAACACAGTGCTTCGCTTTTCTGGCAGGCCACGAATCCTTCGCGGCTGCTGAAGGTGCTATCAAAATCGCTGAAATGGCCAACAAAGTTCGGAAAAATCCGTTGCGGGTGATCCTGAACGGCCTGGGAAAAGATGCTGCTATGATCATCTCCCGGATCAACGGTTTTACTTACGTACAAACCGAATTTGATTACTATACCGGCGAACTGAAAGTTGTTAAAACCAAAGCTTACTCCGACGGCCCCCGGGCAAAAGTAAACTGCTACGGAGCCGACGATGTACGCGAAGGCGTCGCTATCATGTGGAAAGAAGACGTAGATGTTTCCATCACCGGTAACTCTACCAACCCTACCCGTTTCCAACACCCCGTTGCCGGAACTTACAAAAAAGAACGTGTACTGGCCGGTAAACCCTATTTTTCAGTAGCATCAGGCGGAGGTACGGGCCGTACCCTGCATCCCGACAATATGGCTGCAGGCCCTGCTTCCTACGGCATGACCGATACACTCGGACGGATGCACTCGGACGCACAGTTCGCCGGTTCATCTTCCGTACCTGCCCACGTAGAAATGATGGGATTCCTCGGTATGGGTAACAACCCGATGGTAGGAGCGACTGTAGCTGTTGCCGTTTCTGT
The DNA here is from genome assembly GCF_000980245.1 of Odoribacter sp. N15.MGS-14. Classification (NCBI taxonomy): domain Bacteria; kingdom Pseudomonadati; phylum Bacteroidota; class Bacteroidia; order Bacteroidales; family Odoribacteraceae; genus Odoribacter; species Odoribacter sp. N15.MGS-14. The sequence continues at coordinate 3,927 of NZ_LARE01000097.1, read as the reverse complement.
TGCACAGGCACTGACCAAATAATCGGATCATCGTTATCCAGATACAAAAATCCTGCAGGTCCACTCCCGCAGGATTTTTTATAATTGTTTTAGATTACACACGAACAATAATATAAAAAAATGAAGCGTATAGTTTTTTTGGATTACGTGCGCGTATTCGCATGCTTTTTGGTTATAGTCGTTCATGCCAGTGAAAATTTCTATGGCGCCGCCGGTTCCACCGACATGGCAGGACCACAATCTTTTCTGGCCAATGAGTCCGATCGGTTGTGGGTGTCCATTTACGATGGTTTCTCACGTATGGCTGTTCCGTTATTCATCATCGTCTCCGCCTTTCTTCTTACACCGATGAAAGAAGAGTTGACCTCCTGGCAGTTCAACCGCCAGCGTTGCATCCGTATCCTGCCCCCGTTTCTTCTGTTCATGGTGTTATACAGTACCCTGCCCCTGCTGTGGGGACAAATAGATGCAGAAACATCGGTAAAGGATTTATCTCGAATACTACTCAACTTCCCGACACAGGCCGGACACCTGTGGTTTATGTATCCCCTGATCAGCCTTTATTTATTCATTCCCGTCATATCTCCCTGGCTAAAAAAAGCCACAGCCAAAGAAGAACGTTTCTTCATCGGCCTGTTCCTGTTATCGACCTGCATGCCGTATCTCAACCGCTGGTGGGGAGAAGTTTGGGGACAATGTTTCTGGAACGAATTCCACATGCTGTTCTATTTCTCCGGCTTCCTCGGTTACCTGGTCATGGCACATTATATGCACACCCACCTCACCTGGAGCCGCTCCAAACGCCTCAGAACAGGAATCGCTTTGATGATTATCGGAGCAGTGTGGACGATCTACTCGTTTTATATCCAGGCGATACCCGGAGAAAATCTGTCCACTCCTGTTATAGAAATCGGATGGGCTTTCTGTACCATCAACTGTGTGCTCCTTACTACAGGTACCTTCCTGATGTTCAGCTGTATAAACCAGCCGAAGTCCCCGCGGCTCATCACCGAAATATCGAAACTCAGCTACGGCATGTACCTGATGCACATATTTTGGCTCGGCCTATGGGTAACGGTATTCAAGCATAACCTGGCATTTCCTACTGTCGCCGCCATTCCCTGTATTGCAGTAACGACATTTATCTGTTGTTTCGTGACGACAAAGATAATCTCGCTCATACCGGGCAGTAAATGGATTATAGGATAAAAACGCATACTGCCATTTTGAGCAAGGTATCCAATCGGTTACACCTTACGTCACCGATTGGATACAACAATTTTACCGAAAACCGATAGAAAGATAATCCGGCCGATCACTCACTATGCCTCCGTCCGCTGAAAAGAGACACAATCCATAGCAAAACGATCGCCCCGATCGTAGCCACAACCAGACTGCCGATAATCCCACCGGTCGAATAAATACCCAGCAGACTGAACAACCAGCCCCCCAATACCCCTCCGATTATACCGACAACCAGATTCACAATCAATCCGAAACCTCCGCCTCGCATAATCTTACCGGCCACATATCCGGCCACAATTCCGATAATAATAAACCAAAGAAATGACATAATCCTATTATTTTCTTTGTTATACTCCAATCCGAAAAAATAGTTCATCTTTCCCCGCTAAAAATTTTTCCCTCGTAAACCATTATGAACTTGCCCGACTTATAATCCCGGCGAATCAGAACTTCACCAACCCGATTTCCGTAAACTTCCAAAAAAACAAAAAAATGATACGTAGCGGAATTTACACATTAGGAATCATCGTATTAACCGGAATCTTAGTACCGGCATACGCACAACCCGGGACGGACACCACCTGGAAAAGGGGTGGAAACATCGGGATAAACTTAAGCCAAGTCAGCCTGAGCCAATGGGCTGCCGGAGGTGATAACGCAGTAGGATTCAACCTGCAATTCAACTACTTTGCCAACTATAAAAAGGCGAAACACCTCTGGAACAATCGTCTGGAACTCGACTACGGTCTGAATAAAACCAAATCGGACGGCACCAAAAAAACAAACGACAAAATCTACCTGTCTTCCACCTATGGATACGAAATAGCGAAAAACTGGTATGCCAGTGGATTGATGACCTTCCAGACCCAATTTGCTAAAGGATACGACTACAACGTCGACCCGGACGTGTTTATCTCGCGTTTTATGTCTCCGGGATACCTCCTGATCGGTGCCGGTTTCACCTGGACCCCCAAAAGCTGGTTTACAGCGACCTTCACTCCAGCCACCTGGAGAGGAACTTTCGTCAGCAGTAAAATCCTTTCCGACCAGGGAGATTTCGGAGTTACCCCGGGTAAACACCTCTTTTCCGAATTCGGTGCTAACTTACGCATGGAAGCCAAATACGAATTCCTGAAAAACATGACCGTGTTCTCCCGGCTCAATCTTTACAGTAACTACCTGAAAGACCCCCAGAACGTCGATATCAGCTGGGATGTACAACTCAACATGGCTATCAATCAATGGTTCTCCTGCAACATCACCACCAATATGATCTACGACAACGACACCAAAATCTTACAAAAAGACGGAACCAAAGGCCCCCGTCTGCAATTCAAAGAAGCCCTGGTCGTCGGCTTCCAGGTCACCTTCTAAAATCCTCGTTTCAGGACAAAAGGTCCGTCCCAGAATCCGGAACTCTGGGACGGACCTTTTGTCCCAATCGACTCCTGCCAGAAACACCGCCTCCGAAAGTCAAAATTCGAAGGTCCCTCTAAATCCTGAAAATTACATAAATTAAACACAGTTATTTAATAAAATTGAGATATTTGTAACATGAAACGATATCTCTTTTTATTTCTTATTGTTACTATTTACGGATGCCGGGAACAGGCGAACCGGCCAGCCCGGACAATTCCCCGGACAAGTGTGGCTTCATACAGTAATCCATTGTTAACATCGGGAGCAGACCCCTATGCCATCTACCATGACGGTGTATATTATTATACCCAGTCGATGTACGACCATCTTTCCATCTGGAAGACAAAGGATATTACCGACCTCAGGCATGCCCGGAGCAAAACCGTATGGCTCCCGGACGATCTGACCAATAGCCGGGACCTTTGGGCTCCGGAACTGCATTATCTCGACGGGAAATGGTATCTTTACTATGCAGCTGCCGGTATCCGGGCCGGGAGCCATCAACTATACGTACTCGAAAACAGCCATCCGGACCCGACCGAAGGCCGGTTTATCTACAAAGGTCAGCTCCGCACTTCCGCCGACCAAAGCTGGGCGGTAGATGCTTCGGTATTCACCCACAGGGATTCACTCTACCTAGTATGGTTCGGTATCCCCGAACAACCGATTCCTTATATTTTCAATTGCATTTACATTGCCCGTCTCGAAAATCCCTGGACACTGGCCACCCGGCCGGTTATGATCGGTATTCCCGATCAAAGATGGGAACGTCATGACCCGGAAGCCGCTTTTTCGATGGGTAGCCCGCAACCCTTAAAAAGTCCCGACGGCAATCTGATTCACCTGGTCTATTCGGCCGGCGGAAACCGGCCTCCTTATTCAGCCCTGGGACTGATGACCGCCCAAAGCGGCAGTAACCTGCTCGATCCGGCCTCCTGGAAAAAGTCACCACAACCTATATTTTGCCAGAACGATACGCTGGGCGTATTCGGCCCCGAACATTGCAGCTTTATAAAATCTCCGGATGGGACCGAAGATTACATTTTTTACCATGCCCGCTATCGTCTGGAGCCAGCGGCCAACGATCTGCGGACACCTCGTTTACAGAAATTTTCGTGGGATAAAAAAGGTTTCCCGGTATTCGGGCAACCCATCCCCTGTCACGTCAAACAGCCCAAACCTTCAGGTACAGCGATATGAGAACTTTTTTCTTTTTTCTATTGATCCTATCAGCCGGATGCCGGCATACCGATCCCGACCTTG
>NZ_LARE01000095.1:0-7944 GCF_000980245.1 Odoribacter sp. N15.MGS-14 | reverse complement strand
GAAGAAGATAAAATTGCAGGTTACGAGTCGGGAACCGACGGTTACCTGATCAAGCCTTTCGGTTTGTCTTTGCTCCATGCCAGAATCAAGAGTCTGTTGAAGAATCGGGAACGTATTACACGGGATTTTTATCCCCGGCACGGAACGATTATTCCGGTGACGGTGGCCGAAGCCGAACGATTGGAACGGTATTGGGGCAATGCCCGTAGGCGGACAGTCTGTCGGGAGACGGATCCGGAGGCAGGTAATCCGGTGATCCGTGATTTTCATGCCGATCCGGCGATTTTGTTTGCCCGGCAGACGGGGAAGTTTTACTTGTATCCGACCACCGATGGGTATGAGGGATGGGGAGGAAACAGTTTTAAGGCTTTCTCTTCTCCTGACTTGGTACATTGGCAGGACGAAGGGATTGTACTCGATCTGCCCTCACAGGTGAAATGGGCCGACCGGAATGCCTGGGATCCTTCTATTATCGAAGAAAAGATCGGAGGGAAATGTAAGTATTTCTATTATTATACGGCAGCTCAGAAAGTGGGAGTGGCTGTGGCTGATTATCCTGCCGGGCTTTTCAAGGATTCGGGAAAACCTTTGGTCGACCGTTTGCCTCAGGGGTGAACGGGGAACGGAATATAGATCCCGATGTATTTACCGATCCGGTATCCGGTAAGAGTTATCTCTATTGGGGGAACGGATTTATGGCTGTGGCCGAATTGAGCGGGGATAGGCTGAATATCGTACCTGGAAGCCAGAGGGTGATTACTCCTTCGGACGGTACTTTCCGGGAAGGGACCTGTGTGATTTTCAGAAAAGGGAAGTATTATTTTTTGTGGTCGGAAGACGATACCCGCAGTGAAAATTACCGGGTACGTTATGGCATTGCCGATTCTCCTGTCGGGCCGATTCAGATACCGGAATCAAATCTGATCCTGACGAAAGATCCCGAAAAAGGAATTTATGGGACAGGGCATAATTCGGTGATTCAGATACCGGGGAAAGACGAATGGTATATCGTATATCACCGTTTTAAACGGCCGGAAGGGATCACGATGGGGGAGGCTGCCGGATATTACCGCGAAGTGTGCATCGACCGGATGTATTTCGGTAAAGATGGGACAATTCTTCCGGTGACGCCAACACTCGAAGGAATACGACCTGTGAAAGTGAGAAACAAATCGGTATGCGAGAAATAGAAGCTTAAGTGTGTCTTATACTTTTAACTATAGAAAAAATTTGCCTTATAATTATTTTTTTGCTTGTTTTGTAAAAAAAAATTACGAGGTGGAAAGTATAAGGTATTATGAACAAGAGGCTGATTTCAAAGTCGCTGTAGATTGTATTATTTTTGGTTTCGATGAGGAAGGATTAAAGTTGTTGTTATTAAAGCGGAATTTTGAACCTTGTAAGGGGGAATGGTCTCTGATGGGAGGTTTTTTGCGGGCGGATGAGAACCTGGACCAGGCGGCGGAACGGGTATTGAGGGATTGCACCGGCTTGGAAAAAGTTTATATGGAGCAATTGATGACATTCAGTGATGTGGGGCGTGATCCGGGAGCCCGTGTCGTTTCTGCCGCTTATTTTGCTTTGATGGATATCCGTAATTATGATAAAGAAGCAGTGAGTTCATATAATGCAGCATGGGTACTGTTGGAACAAGTGCCTCCTCTGATCTTCGATCACAACCAGATGGTTACGAAAGCTTTGGGGCGTTTGAGGAGACGGGCGACCAATTGTCCGGTAGGTTTCAACCTGTTACCTCAGGAGTTTACGCTTCCTTCTTTACAGATGCTTTACGAGGCGATTTTCGGATGTGAAATCGACAAACGTAATTTCCGGAAGAAGATCCATAGCATGAATATCCTGATCAATACGGGTAAAAAGGACTACTCTACTTCGAAAAAAGGAGCTTATCTCTACTCTTTCGACGAAGAAAAATACAATAGTATGCTCGAGAATGGATATAACCAGAACTTTTTTAATATCTGATTCGAAAATTATTAGAGTTATAAAGTCTATATAGTTTAAAAATGAGAATAATTTATACTTTTGTACTTTATGTTTTTTAATAGGAAAACAGCTGATTCATTTAATAAGTTGGAAGCCTGAAATTCTAACCGGCTGAATTCTCCGAGTGTGAGAGTTGCAGTCTGATCAGTAACTTTTTTCATAAAATAATTCATCCTGCCGGGATTATTTATGTAATACAAAAGTAAATGTTTATAAAGTCGATGGACTTCATGAACTAATTATTATTACTTTTGCATTTGGTTTTGAATATGCTATGATTAAAGACAAGCTTTTTTCTTTTAATTTTTGTTATATCCTGGCAGCCAATTTCCTGCTTTTCTTTGCTTTCTACTTGCTTTTGCCGGTATTGCCGTTTTATTTGAAAGAGCAGTTTATGGCAGGTAAGTCGATGATCGGGTTTATTTTGTCTTGCTATACGCTGGCGTGTTTGTGTATCCGGCCTTTTTCCGGGTATATGCTCGATACTTTCAGTCGGAAGCCTTTGTATCTGCTCGCTTATTTTGTCTTCACCGTTATTTTCGGAGGGTATATGTTAGCCGAAGCTTTGGTTTTGTTTATCGCTTTACGGATTGTACATGGGTTTGCCTTTGGGATGGTGTCTGTCGCAGGAAATACGATTGTCATAGATATCCTGCCTTCTTCCCGGCGGGGAGAAGGATTGGGTTATTATGGACTGGCCAATAATATTGCCATGAGCTTCGGGCCGATGACCGGATTGTTTATGCACGGACATTGTTCGTATGCTGTTATTTTTACTTGTTCGCTGGTGTCCGGAAGTCTGGGCTTCATCATGGCTTCTTTAGTAAAAACACCTTTAAAACAACCGGTGAAACGGGAACCGATTTCTTTAGACCGCTTTTTTCTTGTAAAGGGCCTACCGGCCGGTATTTCACTTTTATTGCTTTCTATTCCGTATGGGATGACTACCAGTTACGTAGCTATGTATGCCGAAGAAATAGGGATCGGGCTGAGTTCGGGGTTGTACTTCACTTTTATGGCTGTCGGTTTGGCGGTATCCCGTATTTTCTCCGGCAAACAGGTCGATAAAGGGAGAATTACCCAGGTGATCTCTTTGGGGATGTATCTGGCTTGTGCCAGTTTTTTTGCACTCTCGGCCTGTGAACATTGGGTGAAGTGGAATGCCGGAGCTACTTCTGTCATTTTTCTGGTAATCGCTCTTTTACAGGGGGTGGCTTTCGGTACGATGTTTCCGGCTTTCAATACCTTGTTCGTCAATCTGGGCACCAATAGTCAACGGGGCACGGCTACTTCCACTTATTTGACCAGTTGGGATGTCGGGATCGGGATCGGCTTGATGTGTGGCGGAGCCATCGCCCAGGCTTTCGGAGGATATAATCATGCCTACCTTTTCGGAGCTTGTCTGACCGTCGTTTCTACTTTATTTTTTATTTGTAAAGCCGGTCCACATTTTAACCGTAACAAGCTGCGCTGACGATATCTTCCAGTAAAATCAGAAAACGATCGGACTCCTTTTGTGCTTGATAAGTGTCGGATCATGGTCTTCCTGATCGGTGAAGTCCCTCAGCTTTTCAGTTGTGATGGGGGATATCTGCGACGGTAAAAAAGTGCTCGCAGGCTCCTGCAACTCGATAACTTTCTAAACTCTTCGAACGTACAATTTGAAAGTTGCAACGGTCAGGTTTATTTTCTGAATACCTGTATGTCTTGCAACCTTAGGACTTTTGTAATTGAAAAAAGTTTGCTATGAAAGGACAGATTGCCGATAAACTGAACGCAGAAGAACGACGCGAATTAAAAGACGAGGATTTCGGTATTCCCGAAACCCGCGAATTTCCAATGCCCGATGTGCCGCATGTCCGGGCAGCTGAAGCCTATTTCGGGTATGCTCCTGAAGATAAAAAAGAAGAGTTGGCACGCCGGATCTTGATGAAAGCCCGGAAATTCGGAGTAAATATTCAAAGTCCGACTATTCTCGAATGGGCACAAGAGAAAAGTAGAAGATGAGTACGAAAGAACAGTATTGGAAGTATTCCCTCATTACCATTATTCTGGTGATGGGAGTGGTGATCTTTTTCAAGGCTACTCCTTTTTTGGGCGGATTGTTGGGGGCAGCGACCATCTATATCCTGCTTCGCAATCAGATGCTCTATCTGATAGAAAAGAAACATATGAAAAAAAGCCTGATGGCTACCCTCATGTTAATCGAGACTATTCTGATTTTTCTGATTCCGATATCTCTGGTTGTCTGGCTTTTAATCAGTAAATTGCAGGCGATCAATCTCGATCCTGAAAGTTTGATGGAGCCTATCGGGCATGTTTCTAAGCTTGTTCAGGAAAAGACCGGATACGATGTTTTGAGTAAAGGGAATATCAATGCTTTATTATCGGTACTGCCTAAAGTCGGCCAAATCTTGATGGGGAGTATCAGTAACTTTATTATCAACGTATTGGTATTGATATTGGTGTTATATTTTATGTTGGTGGGCGGACGGAAAATGGAGGACTATATTATCGATATTTTACCTTTCAACCAGAGGAATAAGCGGGATGTACTGCACGAATTTCATATGGTGGTAAAATCCAATGCTATCGGAGTACCTTTATTAGCCGTCATTCAAGGGGGAATTGCCATGTTGGGGTATTATATTTTCGGTGCACCTGAAGTGATTCTGTGGGGAGTCGTGTCCTGTTTCGCTACGATTATCCCGGTGATTGGCGTGGCTATCGTATGGATTCCGTTGGCCCTGTACATCGGAGCTACCGGACATTGGTGGATGGCTTTGGGTTTATCGGTCTATTGTATTGTAATCGTAGCGAATGTCGATAATCTGATCCGTTCGGTTTTACAGCGGAAAATGGCGGATACACATCCCCTGATTACCATTTTCGGGGTGGTTATCGGCTTATCCTTATTTGGTTTTATGGGGATTATTTTCGGACCTTTGTTGCTTTCTATCTTTGTCTTATGTGTTCAGATCTTTAAGGCCGAATATCTTGAAGAGTCTCAAGGTCAGAAACGTTTGACCGGTCGTACTGGAGGCCGGACTTAGGCTGCCGCTAAATACTTTTGACTAATTTGTACGCTCGTTTTAATAATTAATAAAACGTTATCGCCTTGATATTAAAATTATTTGTACTTTAGGGCTTTGAAATTTTTATCATATTTTATTGAAATGGCATTATTCGGATTATTCGGAAAGACTAAAAAAGAGAACCTGAATAAGGGGTTAGAAAAGACCAAAGAAAGTGTTTTTAAAAAGCTGGCCAGAGTGGTGGTCGGTAAATCTAAGGTAGATGACGAGGTGTTGGATAATCTGGAAGAGGTTTTGATCACCTCGGATGTAGGTGTCGAGACTACGGTCAGGATTATCGAACGTATCGAAGAGCGTGTACAGCGCGACAAATATATGGGGGTCGATGAATTGAACCGGGTGTTGAAAGAGGAGATCGTCGCTTTGTTGAAAGAGAATACTGTTAACGATGCCGCTTCGTTCGAATTACCTGAAAACGGTGTACCCTATGTGATCATGGTGGTCGGAGTGAATGGCGTGGGGAAAACGACTACGATTGGAAAGTTGGCCTATAAATTTAAAGAAGCCGGTAAAAAAGTGGTATTGGGAGCTGCCGATACTTTTCGTGCTGCTGCTGTCGATCAATTGGTGATCTGGGCAGACCGGGTCGGAGTGCCGATTGTAAAACAGGCAATGGGTGCCGATCCTGCTTCTGTAGCTTACGATACGTTAAGTAAAGCTAAGGCCGACGGAGCTGATGTCGTGATTATCGACACCGCCGGACGGTTGCATAATAAAATAAACTTGATGAATGAGCTGACAAAGATCAAAAACGTAATGAAAAAGGTCTTGCCGGAGGCTCCGAATGAAGTGTTGTTGGTATTGGATGGCTCCACCGGACAAAATGCTTACGAACAGGCTAAGCAGTTTACACTGGCGACGGAAGTGAACGCTTTGGCTATTACAAAACTCGATGGAACCGCCAAAGGAGGTGTGGTTATCGGTATATCCGACCAGTTCAAGATCCCTGTGAAATATATCGGTATCGGTGAGAAAATCGAAGATTTGCAGGTATTCAACCGGGAGGAATTTGTCGATTCGTTGTTTAGTTAAATGAAGAAGATATTGTTTGTATGTCTGGGGAATATTTGCCGTTCTCCGGGTGCGGAAGCAATCATGAAGGCATGGATAAAAAAAGAGGGCAAAGAAAAAGAGTTCTTGATCGATTCGGCCGGACTTTATAGCGGACATGCCGGAGCTCTTCCTGATGAGCGGATGCGCCGGCACGCAAGCCGCCGGGGATATGTCCTGGATAGTCGAGCCCGTACTTTTTATCCGACTGCCGATTTTGCAGAGTTCGATATGATCATCGGTATGGATGACCAGAATATCGAGGCTTTAAAACGTGCAGCAATAAATGAGGAAGAAAGAGCGAAAATCTTTAAAATGACTGATTTTTGCCGGAAATCCACTCCATATTCCGAAATTCCCGATCCTTATTATGAAGGTCCCCAAGGATTCGAGCTGGTACTCGATTTATTGGAAGATGCGGTTGCCGGACTTTATCGGTATTGTTTGGCCCATTATTGATCCGATATCTGAAAACTTTACAGTCTGAAAATCTTTCAGACTGTTTTTTTATTTATATAATAATGCTATTTTTTTATATATTTTAAACTTTGATCAGATTTCGGCATAATTTTTGTTATTTTTTGTATGTATATATAGAGGGGAGAATTCTATTCCAACATTTAAAACTATTATACTTTGGAATACGTTTAACTGAATTTGAATGAATCTTAGTAAAATGAAAATTGTATTTCTGAGTTGTCTGGCTTTTTTTATTTTAGCGTGTAGTAAAGGTAAAATAGACGATTTTTCTGAAGGAGAGGAGACTAGTGCGGTATCTTTTGCTTTGAAAACCGATTATACTCTAGATGAAGTCATACTAACACGTTCTGTTTCAGTTCCTGCTGAAGAGGAATTTAAGGTCCGGATAGAAAATACCCGGGCTGAAGTCTTGAAAGAATGGGAGTATGGAAACTTGCCTTCTTTGATCAAAGTAGTTCCCGGAAGTTATAAATTAGTCGGTTGGTTCGGAAGTGATACGATTCTACCGGCTTTTGACCGTCCTTATTATTATGGGGAGACTAAAATTACGCTGAAAGAAGGAGATGTTTTGGATACGATTGTTCCTGTAAAGGTTGCAGCAGCAAAAGTGGCTATTACTTTCGATGAAAGTTTCGGTTATGATTACGATGATTATTTTGTGGATATCAAGACCGTTGGGGATTCTTTGCATTTTCTGAAAAATGAAAAACGCGAAGGTTATTTTAAGCCCGGAAAGTTACGGATGCGTTTTGGGCTTAAACCGAAAGGTTCGGATATTTATTATCAGTTTTATCCGGAAGCTATTGCCCATGTGAAGGCGAAGGAATTTTATAAGATGACCTTGAAGGCCCAGACTAAAAATGGCGCCTTGTCGGGTATTACTATTGAGACTGATTCTTCAACGATCGATATTCCGGTGGAGGTGGATTTACCCCCTTATTTCTTGCCTAAAAAAGCCCCGGTAGTAACGTTTACTGCTGACGATATGGAAGCTGGAAATATATTGACGACAGAAGGTGTCTCCAAAAAAGCAGTAGTGATGATAACTTCTGCAGCGGGGTTGACTGAGCTGAAAATTAAAACGACATCAGATACTTTACTGGCAAGAGGATGGCCTGCAGAATTCGATCTGATGAAGGCAACAGCTGAACAGAAATCTTTATTGAAAGCCAACGGTTTGGATTGGAGTGAAGATATTGATAAAAATGACACGATCAGGGCCGCTGTATGGGTGAATTTCAATCATGTAATCAAATTGCTAAATACGGCACCTGGGCAGACTACGACATTCAATTTTGAGATCAATACGAGAGAT
>NZ_LARE01000094.1:0-8057 GCF_000980245.1 Odoribacter sp. N15.MGS-14 | reverse complement strand
GCATCTTTTAAAATAGTAATACTTTCAATTCTATTGACATCCATGTCATATACTTTTTGAATAGTTGTCTCAAAACCATCCAAAATAAACAATGGTGCCGAGGAACCTTCTTGAAAAGATCCTTTACCACGAATTGTAAATTCAGGCAATGTATTGGGGTTGGACCCCATCACATTATTCTCAGTAATTTTAAAACCTGCATCTAATGCACTCAATGTCGTAAAGATATTTGCTGTATGTACCTTCTGCAAATCTTCTTTCTTAATTGTCGTAACTGCTCCGGCAAATCCCTCTGTCTTACGAGTAAAATACCCATTAACTATCACCTCATCTATCTCTGCAATCTCCGCCTTCATCGTTACATTTATTTCATTGCGTTCGCCCACAGTAACTTGTTGTGTTTCCATACCAACAAAAGAGAATACCAAAGTTAATCCCTCCTGTTCCGGGCAATTCAAGACATAATTCCCATTCACATCTGTAACAGTACCGACCGTCGTACCTTCAATCATAACGGTCACTCCCGGCAATGATGTACCGCTCTCGTCCGTCACCTTGCCAGTCAACTTTCGTTCTTGCACACTGGGCTGTACAGTTTCAGGTTTTGGCTCTCTGACTCTCAAAATAATAGTCTCATCTTTAATCTGATAAGTCAAATTTGTGCCTTCAAGGCATTTTTCAAGCACCACACGCAAATCCTCATCCACAAAATGAAAAGTGAGATTTTTTACCTGCTCTACCTGTTCATCCTGATACAAAAAAGTGTAATTCGATAAATTTTCCAGAGTTGCAATAATCTCTGCCAGATTAACATTCTGCACCTCAAAAGAAACTTTCCTCAATTGAGCATATGCACTCGCCAACATCGGGAAAGTCAGGAAAAGTGTAAAAAACACAATTTTTCTACACTTTTCCAGCAATCTTCTTGGTATAAGAAGATCACATGTTCCATTTTTTTTCATAAATTTGTACAATTAAGTTAAACATTAAACGGCTTGTTTGCCGTTTTGAAAGGGCAGAGTACCCACATACTCTGTCCTGTTTATTTTTCGGTTATAAAGATCTTTCTCCCTTCCACCTTGAATCGGATTCCTCCTGTCATTTCCAGCATACTGACAATATGTTCAAAGTCATCATACCGTTTCAGATTCCCGGAAAACGACACTTTTTTCAAGGATTCATTTTGAAATACCGCCTCTACATTATACCAACGTGAAATAATATGCATAACCTCTTCCAGAGAGCGTTTCCGAAATACGAACTTTCCCTCTTTCCAAGCAATGTAAGGGAAAACATCTACTTTCTTTTTTTCCAAATTACCATCGGTTCCAACCATTCCCTGTTCACCCGGCATCAAAATAACCGTTTGATCGGCTACAGCAAAGCGGACAGCACCTTCGACAAGAGTCGTCTCGATCCGATTCTCCTCTTTATAAGAATAAACATTAAAACTAGTACCCAATGCTTCTATCTCCGCCTCGCCGGTGACCACAATAAAAGGATGTTCTTTATCTTTTGCTACCTGAAAATAAGCTTCTCCTGTCAAAAATACTTTCCGTTCAGTACCTGCAAATTGCACTGGATATCGCAATTCGGAAGCCGAATTCAGATTCACAACCGTACCATCCTGTAAAGTTACCGAATACTCTCCGCCTCTCGGAATTTGTAAAATATTATATTGAATTTTCCCGGTCTGTTGCCGGCCAATATAGCTCAAACGTTCTTTAGCAGTGTGTATTTCAGCTCCAGGTTGTACCAATATCGAATCCATGTCCGGGCCACCTAACAAAATCCGCTCTCCATCAGCAAGTATCAGTTCCGCTTTCGCATTTCCAGGTAAAATATTTTCAGTCATCAGCCCGACCGGATACCGATCATCTTTATCCTGCAGTACAAAATAAAAAAGCCCGCTTACCAATAGCAACAATACCGAAACAGCTACAGCAGTCACTTGAAACAATCGGACTCTCCTCGAACGATGTTCACATTTTTGCCGTATCTTTAGGTAGGCCATCACCAAATCCACCTGTTCCCATTGTTTACTTTTCGAAATGATAAACTCCGAAGTCAGAACCTGACGATACAGTAGTTCATTCTCCGGAAATTCCTGTCGCCACCTTCCAAGTGTTTCCTCCTCCTTTTCGGTCAACTGCCCCTGGACAGCTTTCGACAATAAAAAAGCAACTTCCTTATAATTTTCAAACTCTGCCATAGAAGCTTTATTTATTCATTACACTTATACGACACTTCAAAAACAAAAAGGAGGTAAAAGAAAATTGTTAAAAGTGAAAATAAATACTCTTACCGCTGGATAGATAAAAGTAAATAGCAGAAAACAAACGAATTAAGAAAACAGGACAGCAGGAAGAAAAAGAAATAATTTTCCAAATTTTTCCTTCAAAATTTTCCTGGCTATCTGCTTTTGCTTTTTTACGGTCTCTACTGCAATATCTAATTTTTCTGCAATTTCTTTAGCACTATAACCTTCTAATGTTAAAGAAAACACTGTCCGGCAAGCAGGAGGCAAATCCTCCATTGAATTCATTACCAAACGGAAAGTCTCTTCTGCTATATAATTATTGATTTCAGTAATATTTATCTCTTCTGTAAAAGAACGCGTTGCTTCATTTCTTATTTTTTCAGCCCGTAAATAATTAAAACACTTAAAACGGACCATCTGGTAGACATAAGCAGAAAAATCACCGACAACACTCCAACGTTCCCGGGTTTCCCAAAGCTTCACAAATACTTCCTGTACCAGATCTTCAGCTATAGTTTTGTCTCCCACATAATATAAAGCAAAAGAAATCAGAGATGGGTAGTAATCTATAAACAAATTACGGAAAATTTCATCTTCTTCTATTCCTTTGATTCTAAAATATTTAGACATAAAGCAGAAACGATTCTAATAAAAGAATTCATACAGCGGCACAGATCTATAACCCGCTCATGGCCAAACAAAATTAAAGATTAAAACAGTAGCTGCCAAATTTTTATCATCTATTATGAACCTTCATCTACGGCAGAGCTAACCGGTAAAGAAAAAATAAGCGGAAATTTGCAACAATAGGAAACCGGACTATCTGGATTATTTCCAGGAAGAATGCTATTTCTCAAATCAAGACTAGTCCGCAATTCAGTGAAATCCCGGAAGTATAATTTCCCAATAACCGACGGGCATTGTCCCGATCACGAATCATATTCAAAGCCCTGTTATATACTGCTTTGTAGAGCCAGCCAGCCAAAGATTTGACATTCGGAAATTGCAAGGAAGAATCCCATAACCCGATCATACACTCCTGAACAATATCCTCCACTCCGACATTTTCATGGGTCAGCTTGGCCACATAGGTACACAATGCCGGATAAAACTCCTCGTACAATTGCTGCCAGGCAGTTTCTCTTTTTTTGTTCAGGTCTACTATAAATCGTTCATTATCACGCATAGTTCTCCTCCGGTTGTGTGGCAAATATAAAGAAAAAAATAAAAAATAACTCTCCTCTAAACTAAAATCAGTCCAGACACCATTACCTAACGAAAACAGTAATAACGAATAAAAGAGATACTCACCGACGAGAACGTAGAAAAGGAAAATGAAACATTACCCCCGTCCCTTTGTTTCGTTCCATTTTTCTTTTTACTTTTGTAATGGGTTTCGAGATAACTTATGTTATAACCCTCAGGACCAGAAAATGTTGGAGCAGGATCTGGTCCTTTTTATCTCAGGCGCCTGAGCGAAAAGAATGCAAATAACAGAGAAGCGGGAAACTCTTTTCTAAGAATTTTGAGTCCCAACGAAATATGAGTTTTGACAGTATTCACGGAAACACCCAGTATTTCAGCGATTTCTTTATATTTTTTACATTCGATAAAACATAGCCGCATAACTTCTCCACAACGATCCGGAAGCTGATTGATCCGGTTCATAATTTGCCGGATCAATTCTTCATGTTCGGAATAATCGGTCTCGGCATAGAGCAGATTTTTATACGATTCATTCTCTTCGTGCCGGGCCCTTACTTTCAAATGATCCAGGTAGTTCAGTGA
This sequence comes from Odoribacter sp. N15.MGS-14, assembly GCF_000980245.1. Lineage (NCBI taxonomy): Bacteria > Pseudomonadati > Bacteroidota > Bacteroidia > Bacteroidales > Odoribacteraceae > Odoribacter > Odoribacter sp. N15.MGS-14. Next base: position 4,009 of record NZ_LARE01000094.1, on the reverse strand, counting down.
ACGGTTACGGGTAAGACTCAAATAGTAAGGCAACATCGGTTGAGTAAAATCTATTTTCTCACGTTGCGTCCATGTTGTCAGAAAAACATCATGTACAATATCTTTGGCAATATCCGCATCCTTCACAAAGCTCATCGCATGAAAACACAATGGCTTGAAGAACCGCTTAAACGAATCTTCAAACTGTAACTTAAACTCACATTCACTTACATATCCTAACATATTATCTTTGCCGGAATATTGATTTACGTGCAAATATAATTTTTTTAAGGATATTAACAAAGTATTTATTCCGGAAGGTTCCCTGATATAAAAGATCACTGAATCGGTAACATACGGCAATCCCGGAACCGGGATTGCCGTATGTTTACCGACGATTTACCACCAGGGATTAGAATCGTATCCTTTAGCCACGACACATTTTCCCATCACATTCCGGTGGAGGGTCACCTCCTTGCTCATCAGATCCACAATCGCAAAAGAACCCTTGTATTCTTTCGGACTACCGGCATCATAAGTAGCAATGATCAACTGAGTTTCTTTTGCCGAAACTGCAACTGCTACGGGTTTACCGATATCGTCCGGCAATGTCACGAAATCGGCAAGCGTGGGTTTTAATACCGGAGTCGTATAGACCTTATTGCCTACCACAAAATACCAGTCGTTTTCAGCGACCAATACGCCCTTGGTATCGGCATCGGCACCAGTCAAAGGAAGAGTTTCCATTTCCAACAAATGTCCGTCTTCATTCACTGCAGGTTCTTCTTCCGTCGCTTTTTTGAAATCGATGTACTCAAAAGAGATCAGATTGATTTTTCCTGTTTGTGCTGTTGCCATCGACATGACATGAGCTCTGGAAACATACTTGTGGATAATGGTCTGCCCTTCATAAGAGGGTTGATTTTTTATTTCCACAACTCTATCCAAAGCATACGGATCGCTCACTAATCCCAGGGCCGGATCATCGATCTGGTTTTTCAAAATATAAAATTTCTTACTCAATTCATCGAAAACATATACATAAGTATAGGCAGAAGCCGGATTGCTCCAGTAATATTCTTTATCATGCTTAGCTGCCCGATATAATAAACCACTATTATAAGAATAAATTTTACCATTAGAAACATAATAAACGGCATCCGTCAACATGTAAACGGCATCTGTCGGATTGAATGTATCTCCCTCATAGATAAAACTCTGGTCGTTAATCAATCCACTCGGCACAAATGCGCCGTTATTCGTCATAATTACCGGGTTATCCCCTTGGCTGGTAATAATATTGAATGAATAGAAATAATCATTTAAAGAAGAAATATTTCCAAAATGATCGATTATCGCTTTCGGCTGTTTCCCCAATGCATAGTCTCCGATTTTAGTAGCATGCAAACACTCGGTAGTCCCTTCTTTCGATGAGAAATATGACAATACGGCGGACTGGTCGGGTTCTTCACACAAGAAATAATATCCCCAGGAAAAATTCGAAACTACATTCACATTAAAATCCACAAAATACTTCATACCGTTTTTTGTGTCTGTAACGACATAACGGCAGTCGTATTTTCCAACATTCAATGTTTCGGGAACAAAATAAGCCAAATCACGGTTCGTTCCGATCTCTTTCCCTGCCAGACTCCAACTATATTCCAATCCCTCCTCCGAAGCCTGCAATGAACGGCCGATCACCGGATGTATATTCAACACCTCTCCTCTCATCACCGAAGTATCTTCTGTGACACCCGTTACAATCACTTCATTCACTGCTTTATAGTCATAATTTCCTTTGTCTTCTGCACAACTATAAAATAGCGTAATCAGAACAATGATATATAATCCAATACTCTTTTCAAAAACTTGACATCTATTTTTCATAGCAAACAATTTTTAAATATTAAGGAAGCGTAATTCTAGGTTTCGAGGTATCTCCATCCGGATAAACTTCATGATCTATAAAATACTGCTTCAGCTTACTGATAAACATAAAGGTAGAAGGATACCAACTGGGATAACCGGCATAATAGGGCATTTGGTCCCAATATAACAATTTACCGGTATTCGGTCCCCATTTTTCGACATTCGGGTCGGCTCCATAAAAATAAATCTCCTGCCATTTCGCATATTTTTCCCGAACGAATACACCGAAATATCTTTCCCAACTCGGCCACCAGGATGGAGCCTGCAAGATATCTGAAAAGACCAGTTTAGCTGCTAACAATTCGGAAGCTCCTACCTGGAAATTTTCATTATTTTCAATATAAAGGGTAATTGTCCGCGATTCTTTTTTCAGGATGGGGGTCCGGTTGACTTTTACTTCAAGGGTATCCCGTAAAGTACCGGATTGGATGACCGCTTTTTCTATAACCGACATATCCCAGTCGGTCCCGGTTGCAGTAGTTTTCTTTTCATTTACAACAACCTTATAATGCCGGTCTGTTTCTGTCTTCAACCCAACCGAATTCACCGGAATTTTAAAAGTATAACTGGTCACCGAAGGATCATCCATCGCAAAAGAATATACCAGGCTATCTACTCTTTCAGTTGTTTTTCTTCCATATTGATCCAATTGGAAGGGTAGATCGAAGTATATATAATTCGTCGAATTATCGAATCCGTCGATATCCTGATCACAAGCCACTTGTACCATTCCTATCAGGCACAAAGTCATATATAATATTATCTTCTTCATAGATTTGTCATTTAGCATTATTTCTCTTCTTTCGGGCTCTCATTAGGTGAAAATTCGTATTCATCGTCCGGAATCGGGAAAATATATTTATCCTTTGTCGGAGCGATAATAACTCCTTGTTTTACATAAAACTCTTTATACAACCGTTTATAAATCATAAACATCCGTCCTTCACCGATAAAATCTTTCCGCATTTCACGCATCAGAAATTCCATGATTTCATCATTTCCATAGGAACCGTTTAAACGGGCCAGATTACGGGATTCCCGCACATCGTTCAAATAACCGAGTGCCTTGACATTATCTTTACCGATCATTGTCTCGCAAGCGACATAATATACTTCGGCCAAACGTAAAATCGGAATCTCCGGATAATAGGGCAAACGTATAGTTCCGGGGTAGGAAGTTTCCTCAAGTTTACTGAAAATATAATAACTTCCACCGTTCGACGGTTTCCCAAACCAGAAACGCAAGCGATTGTCCGTACCGGACCCATCCGGAGCACGTCCATAAAGATCGTTTAAGTATATGCTATATTGATTGGTATTGATACAAAAGTTATCGGTCTGATTCCCTTTTTCAAAACCAAAGACTTCTTTGGTCACTTCCCAAAGATCGTTCTTATAGAACCCAAGGATCGTCTCTTCTCCCAGATTCTTATCATATAATTCATCTTCCCGGTTTGTCAAGACAAATAATTCATTTTGTTTACATAACTGAATCAGTTCATCGGCAATTTCGTAAGCTCCCGGTTTATTCAATAAGGCCAGCTCTAGCCGCATCAATAGTCCTTTTACTGCAAACAGATTCATCCGATCACCCCGACGTTCCAACACGGAATGATAATCGAGCATAGAAGTATTCCCATCGCCATATCGTTTATTCCCGACGATCGGATCTTCTTTCAACAAGTCCTGTGCTTTCAATAAGTCGGCTTTCGCTTTTGTCAGCACCGAGCGCATCGACTCAAATTTTTGAGCCTCGACATTAAATTGAGTACGATAAGAAATACAAGCCTGATCGAGGTCACCTTCTTTTTCAATTACAGGACCATACATAGCAGCTAATTCCATATGCATAAAAGCCCTCAAAGCATAAGCTTCCCCTTCGATCAATTCTGAATATTTTATAGAGCTTCTATTAGATTCCAAGGATTCCAGAATATAATTGGCCTGTGTGATTCCTTGATACATCGCCGACCAAATTGCATCGAAGCGGGATTTTGCACTCGCATCTTCATAATCGAATTGAGACTGTTTGTAATAGCTGTTCTTACTTTTGGAAGACAAATCCCAGTATTGTGCCAACACATCCATCATACCATAA
>NZ_LARE01000161.1:0-1201 GCF_000980245.1 Odoribacter sp. N15.MGS-14 | reverse complement strand
ACGGAAGAGAGAAAGTAAGAAGCCGGGTCTAATTAAACAGACTAGGTTGAACTTAGTCCTATAGCTCAGTTGGTTAGAGCGCTACACTGATAATGTAGAGGTCGGCAGTTCAACTCTGCCTGGGACTACGAACGGAATCAAGTTCGGGGGATTAGCTCAGCTGGCTAGAGCATCTGCCTTGCACGCAGAGGGTCAACGGTTCGAATCCGTTATTCTCCACTCCATCGGAAACGTAAGAAACGAAGATGAACGATCTATGACATATTGTACAAGCAAACAGTAATTTTAGTAGTAAAGAGCTGAAAGTATATATCATCCCGCTGGCACGCAAGTGTGAGCGAATGGATAAGGAAAGTAAAAAAGGGCGCATGGCGGATGCCTTGGCTCTCGGAGGCGATGAAGGACGTGATAAGCTGCGATAAGCTTTGGGGAGGTGCAAATGACCTTTGATCCAGAGATTTCCGAATGGGACAACCCAATATCTTGAAGAGGTATTATCTTACTATGTAAGAGGCTAACGCAGGGAACTGAAACATCTTAGTACCTGCAGGAAAAGAAAATAAACAATGATTCCCCCAGTAGTGGCGAGCGAACGGGGAACAGCCCAAACCATCCATGTTACGGCATGGGTGGGGTTGTAGGACTACGCCGTTGCATGAAGACATCAGAGAAGAACTTTCTGGAAAGAAAGACCATAGAGCATGACAGTTGCGTATTCGAATGTTGTCGAAGCATAGTAGTATCCTGAGTAGCGCGGAGCACGAGGAATTCTGCGTGAATCTGCCGGGACCATCCGGTAAGGCTAAATACTCCCGAGAGACCGATAGCGAACCAGTACCGTGAGGGAAAGGTGAAAAGCACTTCGAACAGAAGAGTGAAATAGTTCCTGAAACCGTGCGCCTACAAGCGGTCGGAGCTCGTTAATGAGTGACGGCGTGCCTTTTGCATAATGAACCTACGAGTTGCCTTTGCCGGCAAGGTTAAGTGTGACGACACACGTATCCGAAGCGAAAGCGAGTCTGAATAGGGCGTATAGTCGGCAGTGGCAGACGCGAAACCAAGTGATCTACCCTTGGCCAGGTTGAAGGCTGGGTAACACCAGCTGGAGGACCGCACCAATAAGCGTTGAAAAGCTTCTGGATGAGCTGAGGGTAGGGGTGAAAGGCTAATCAAACTTGGAGATAGCTCGTACTCCCCGAAA
>NZ_LARE01000093.1:0-8325 GCF_000980245.1 Odoribacter sp. N15.MGS-14 | reverse complement strand
CTGAATGAAGATGTTATTCCGAAAGGCGTGAAGTTTACGCTGAAAACTTTGCAAAATCTGAATTATCTGGAAATCAATCCGAACAAGTGGACGACAGATAAACAGAAGAACGATATGATCCGTGATTTGCTGCACAACTTTGTGATCAAATACAAGGAGATCGAAGGACAGATGAAGCGTAAAAAATATAATGCTACTGTCGGAGACGAACTTCCTTCCGGCATCATCAAAATGGCTAAAGTTTACGTAGCGAAAAAACGTAAATTGCAGATCGGTGATAAGATGGCAGGACGTCACGGTAATAAAGGTATCGTATCCCGCGTTGTAAGGGTTGAAGATATGCCGTTCCTGGCCGACGGTACTCCGGTGGATATTTGTTTGAATCCGTTGGGTGTACCTTCCCGTATGAACCTGGGACAGATTTTCGAAGCTGTATTGGGCTGGGCCGGTAAAGAATTGGGATTGAAATTCGCCACTCCGATTTTCGACGGTGCAAGCCTGGACGATATCAATGCCTATACCGATAAAGCCGGTGTGCCTCGTTACGGTACAACCTACTTGTATGACGGTGGTACCGGTGAACGTTTCGACCAGCCGGCGACAGTAGGAGTGACCTACTTCCTGAAACTGGGTCACATGGTAGATGATAAAATGCATGCCCGTTCGATCGGACCGTACTCGTTGATTACGCAACAGCCTTTGGGTGGTAAAGCTCAATTCGGTGGGCAGCGTTTCGGTGAGATGGAGGTTTGGGCTCTGGAAGCTTTCGGAGCTGCTCATATCCTGCAGGAAATCCTGACCGTGAAGTCTGACGATGTAATGGGCCGTACCAAAACTTACGAGCATATCGTAAAAGGAGAGCCTATGCCTACCCCGGGTCTGCCCGAATCATTCAACGTATTGTTGCATGAGCTGAGAGGACTGGGATTAAGCGTGAACTTGATATAATGTAAAAAGCTATAAGCTAAAAGCTATAGGTAATAAGCCTTTAGCCTTTAGCTTTTAGCCTTTAACTTCAAAAATTATGGCTTTTAGAAAAGATAATAATACCAACAAGCCCAAGAGCTTTACAAAAATTGCTATCGGACTGGCCTCTCCTGAGGAAATTCTGGAACATTCCAGCGGACAGGTGTTGAAGCCCGAGACCATCAACTACCGTACTTATAAGCCTGAACGTGACGGTCTGTTCTGTGAGCGGATTTTCGGTCCGGTAAAGGATTACGAGTGCCATTGCGGTAAATACAAACGCATCCGTTATAAAGGTATCGTTTGTGACCGTTGTGGTGTGGAAGTGACGGAGAAAAAAGTACGCCGTGAACGGATGGGGCATATCCAGCTGGTCGTTCCGGTGGCTCATATCTGGTATTTCAAATCCCTCCCCAACAAGATCGGATATCTGTTAGGATTACCTTCCAAGAAATTGGATGCTGTTATTTACTACGAACGTTATATCGTGGTACAACCGGGTATTATGTCTGAAAAAGGAATCGCTGAGCTGGATATGCTCACGGAAGAGGAATACCTGGACATCGTAGATGCTCTGCCTGCCGACAATCAGCATCTGGACGATGACGATCCGAATAAATTTATCGCTAAGATGGGTGCCGAAGCGATTCAGATGTTGTTGGAACGTCTGAATTTGGACGATCTGTCTTACGAATTACGTCATAAAGCCAATACCGAGACTTCTCAGCAACGTAAAAACGAAGCGCTGAAACGTCTGCAAGTGGTAGAAGCTTTCCGTGAAAGCAAAGAGGTGAATAAACCCGAATGGATGATCGTGAAGGTGCTGGCTGTAATTCCACCGGAATTGCGTCCGTTGGTACCGTTGGACGGAGGACGTTTCGCTACTTCCGACCTGAACGATTTGTACCGTCGGGTCATTATCCGGAATAACCGTCTGAAACGGTTGATCGAAATTAAGGCGCCGGATGTGATCCTGCGTAATGAAAAACGAATGTTGCAGGAAGCTGTCGATTCATTGTTCGACAATTCACGTAAATCCAATGCCGTTAAGATCGAGAATAACCGACCGTTGAAATCACTCTCCGACAGTTTGAAAGGTAAACAAGGACGTTTCCGTCAGAACTTGCTCGGTAAACGTGTCGACTATTCGGCCCGTTCGGTTATTGTGGTGGGTCCGGACCTGAAAATGCACGAATGTGGTTTGCCGAAAGATATGGCAGCCGAATTATATATGCCGTTTATCATCCGGAAGTTGATCGAACGGGGTATCGTGAAGACCGTGAAGAGTGCCAAGAAAATCGTAGACCGTCGTGATCCGGTGGTTTGGGATATTCTGGAAAACGTATTGAAAGGTCATCCGGTATTGTTGAACCGTGCTCCGACCCTTCACCGTTTGGGTATTCAGGCCTTTCAGCCGAAATTGATCGAAGGAAAGGCTATCCGTTTGCACCCGCTGGCTTGTACCGGATTCAATGCCGACTTCGACGGTGACCAGATGGCCGTTCACTTGCCGCTGGGTAATGAAGCTGTTCTGGAAGCTCAGATCCTGATGCTTTGTGCACATAACATTCTGAACCCTGCTAATGGGGCACCGATTACAGTGCCTTCGCAGGATATGGTGCTCGGCTTGTATTATATCACCAAACCGCGTAAGGGAGCTAAAGGAGAAGGATTGAAATTCTATTCACCCGAGGAGGTGATCATCGCCCTGAATGAAAAGGCGGTAGATTTGCATGCTCAGATACAGGTGAAGATCAAGGATGTCGATCATGCTGGAAATGAATATGTCCATATGATCGAAACGACTGTGGGACGTGTTATTCTGAACCAGTTTACACCGAAGAATTTCCCGTACATCAATACACTGATTACAAAGAAATCATTGCGTGACATCATTAGTGATGTGTTCAAACGTTGCGGGGTTGATGTGACTGCCAAATTCCTGGACGATATCAAGGACCTGGGATACCGTATGGCATTCGAAGGCGGATTGTCGTTCAATCTGGCCGACGTTATCGTACCGGAAGAAAAGGATGCCCTGTTACAGGAAGGATATGACCAGGTAGAAGAGGTCATGAACAACTATAACATGGGTTTCATCACGAACAACGAACGTTACAATCAGATCATCGATATCTGGACGCATGTGAACGCCAAGCTGACCAATACGTTGATGAAACAATTGGCCGAAGACGATCAGGGATTCAACTCTATTTATATGATGCTTGACTCCGGAGCCCGTGGTTCCCGTGAACAGATCCGTCAGTTGGGCGGTATGCGTGGTTTGATGGCGAAACCGCAGAAATCGGGTGCTACCGGTGGTCAGATTATCGAGAATCCGATTTTGGCGAATTTCAAAGAGGGATTGTCCGTGTTGGAGTACTTTATCTCTACTCACGGTGCCCGTAAAGGTTTGGCCGATACGGCTCTGAAAACGGCAGATGCCGGTTACCTGACCCGTCGTTTGGTGGATGTTGCCAACGATATTACAATCACAGAAGAGGATTGTGGTACGTTGAGAGGGGTTACTATCGCTGCTATCAAAAATAACGAAGAAGTAGTCGCTTCGCTGTATGAAAGAATCCTGGGACGTGTGTCTGTACACGATATTTACCATCCTCACACCGGTGAGTTATTGGTGAAATCAGGAGATGAAATCACTGAAGAGATTGCCGAAGCCATCGAGAAATCACCGATCGAACGTGTAGAAGTACGTTCTGTACTGACTTGCGAAGCGAAGAAAGGGGTATGTTCGAAATGCTACGGACGTAACCTGGCTACCGGTAAGCTGGTACAGATGGGTGAAGCTGTCGGTACCATTGCTGCACAGTCTATCGGTGAACCGGGTACACAGCTGACCTTGCGTACATTCCACGTGGGTGGTACGGCAGGTAACATCTCGACCGAGAACTCTCTGAAAGCGAAATACGACGGTATCATAGAATTCGAGGAATTGCGTTCAGTAGAATATACACAGGACAACGGGCAGAAATGTGATGTCGTTGTCGGCCGTTTGACTGAATTGCGGATTATCGACAAAAATACCAATATTATCCTGATTACGCATAATATTCCTTACGGTGCAAAACTGTTTGTGAAAGACGGTCAGGAAATCAAGAAGAATGATCTGCTTTGCGAATGGGACCCGTTCAATGCATTGATCATAACTGAATTCAGTGGTAAGATCGGTTCTGAAAATCTGATCGAAGGAGAGACTTACAAAGAAGAATCGGATGAAACGACCGGTTTCCGTGAAAAAGTAATCACCGAGTTCCGTGATAAGACCAAAGCACCTGCTTTGACCATTGAAGACAAAAACGGGAATATCGTCAAGAGTTATAACTTGCCGGTGGGGGCTCATATCGTAGTGAAAGAAGGAGATGAAGTAACGGCCGGTAGTACGATCGTGAAGATCCCGAGAGCTGTCGGTAAGGCAGGCGATATCACGGGTGGTCTTCCTCGTGTAACCGAATTGTTCGAGGCTCGTAACCCGTCGAATCCGGCAGTCGTTTCTGAAATCGACGGTGAGGTGACTTACGGTAAGATCAAACGGGGTAACCGCGAAATTATCGTGACTTCTAAAGCCGGCGAGGTGAAGAAATACCTGGTTTCTCTGTCAAAACAGATCCTGGTACAGGAAAACGACTATGTACGTGCCGGTACGCCGTTGTCCGACGGAGCGATCACTCCGACCGATATTCTGAATATTCAGGGACCGATTGCCGTTCAGGAATATATTGTGAATGAAGTTCAGGATGTATACCGGATGCAGGGTGTGAAGATCAACGATAAACATTTCGAGATCATTGTACACCAGATGATGCGTAAGGTATTGATTCAGGATTCCGGAGATACCCGCTTCCTGGAGAATCAGATCGTGGATAAGAGCGAGTTTATGGAGGAAAATGACGAGATGTTCGGTAAGAAGGTGGTGATGGAACCCGGAGATTCCGACCGCGTGAAAGCCGGCCAGATTATTTCTGCCCGTACACTCCGTGATATCAATTCTCAGTTGAAACGCCGGGATTTGAGAGTTGTCGAAGCCCGCGATGCTGTACCTGCTACTTCGGCTCAGGTATTACAGGGAATCACCCGCGCTGCTTTGCAGACTTCCAGCTTTATCTCTGCCGCTTCTTTCCAGGAAACGACAAAAGTGTTGAACGAAGCTGCCATTTACGGTAAGGTGGATCCGTTGGAAGGCTTGAAAGAAAACGTGATCTGCGGTCACTTGATTCCGGTGGGTACCGGTATGAAAGAACTCCGGGGATTGGTCGTTGGATCGAAAGAGGAAATGGAGAAAATGCAGGGTAATAAGTAACTGGAGTAAGAACAAAACGATCGGTTGCTTTTGTAATATAATCCGATGCGGTATCAAATTTATTTGAATACTGCATCGGATTTTGTTTGATTTCTGTGAAGCGAATGTTGATTCATTGATAGTTGATTATTGGGGAAAATATCTTATTTTTGTAACAAAAACTAGCGAATGCACGTGACGTGAGCAGATAGGAAGGTAAATGATTGCGTTGTGAATGATAGGTAATATATGGTGAACTGTCCTGAGTATATATCCGATTTTCAACTGACTGAAAGTAATTTTCATCGTTTGTATCTGGATTATTATCCCTCATTGATATTGTATGCCCGTAGAATATTGAAAGAGGAGGAAGGATGGGCAGAGGATTTGGTGCAGGATGTTTTTATCCGCACCTGGGAAGCCAACCGGGAAATCCGTGAAGCGGAAAATATCGTGACTTATCTGTACCAGGCTGTCAAGTACCGTTGTCTGAATGAATTACGCAACCGGAAAAGGCATCGGCTTATAGAAGACCACATTGACCGGCCGGGAGATACGAACTTTGAAATGCTCTATTTCGAACAGGAGGTTGTACGCCGTGTTAATGAGGTGGTTTCGCGGCTGGCCCCTAAATGCAGAGAGATCTTTGTAAAACATATGGACGGTTTATCACAACGGGAGATTGCCGAGCAAATGGGTATATCCGAAGAGACCGTTAAAAAACAGAAACAGATAGCCCGGAGAATCATCAAGGAAAAAATCGGAGATTTGTGGTTGCTTTTCTTTCTTTTCCGGGAGAAATCCTCACTTTGTTTATTGGACTGATTTTTATATGTTTGGACTCGATTGAACGGCTTCCCTCATGGTGAATCTTGAAAAAAAATAATTTTTTTTATATTTCTTTACCCCTTAGCAAAGAATTAGGTGACTATATAGTGTAAGTGAATAAATACACTGAATATGGATACACCTATAGAATTGTTGACACAAGCTTTATTAGGAGAGTTGCCGGAGGAGAGGAAACGCTGTTTCGAGGCATGGTTACAAGAAAGTGAGGAACATCGTTTACTTTGGGAAAGGTTTCGTCAGCAAGGATATTTTGAAAATACTTTGTCGGAGCTGCATGCTGTGGATGCAGAAGGGGCTTTTCGTGAGTTTTTAAGGAACCGGAAGCGCATCCGTATACGTCGCGTAATAAAATATGCGGCGGTCCTTTTACCGTTTGCTTTCTTGCTGGGATGGGCAGCCCGGCAAACCTTCAGGATCAATGAGACGGTAAACTTACCTGCCGAAGAACAGATCGCGCATGGAAAAATAAAAGCACAATTGTTCCTGAGCAATGGGACGAAATGTGATTTGGGAGAGAACGATTGTCTATTGAATGAAGGACAGGTGAATGTGGTGGCTTCCGGAGGAAAACTGCAATATGAAAACAACGCCGGAGAGCTGGAGGAGGAGGTAAAGTACAATGTGTTGGTAGTTCCCCGGGGGGGAGAATACACGTTGGCTTTGAGCGACGGAACTATCGTGAATCTGAATTCCGAATCGGAACTGAAATATCCTGTACTGTTTACAGGCGATACCCGCACTGTCCGGGTTAGCGGCGAAGCCTATTTTGAAGTGGCTGAAGATGCGGCACGTCCGTTTATGGTAGAAACTACGGGAGTAAAGATCGAGGTATTGGGTACCGGATTCAATGTCATGGCTTATCCCGGCGATGCGGAATCCGCTGTGACCTTGGTACATGGAAAGGTCGGTATACAGACCGACCGGCAACAATTGGTATTGCAGCCCGACGAACAATACGTATATCGATCGGAAACCCATCGGGGAACCGTCCGGGAAGTCGATGTCACTCAATATATCGGTTGGAAAGAAGGGATCCTGAATTTTGACGAAATGCCTTTGGATGAGTTAGTACGTAAATTGGGCCGTTGGTACGATGTGGAATTCTTTTTCACATCCGAACAATTGAAACAGTTGAAATTTTCCGGGGCATTTAAGAAGTATAATGATCTGCATTATGTTTTGAATATTATAGAGGAGCTTACAGATGTGCAGTTTGCTGTAAATAATCGTACGGTTATAGTCAATAAAAAATAAAAACCGGTGCGCGCTTCCAACACGCACCGGGATTCTCCCGAAAAGGAAGAATAATTTTAGTTATTCATTAATTCACAAATCTATGAAAAAAAATGCGAATTGGTGGTTTGTTATGCGAAAAAGCAAGCCGCAAAAATTACTTCGGATTATGAAATTGATTTTTTTGATGTGTGTCTGTATTGCAACCTCTGTTTCGGCCAGGTCTTTGGCCCAACAGCGGATTACGATGCAATTGGGCGAGGCCGGATTGAAGGAGGTGTTTAAAGAAATCGGCCGGCAGACCGGCCAAACGGTCATATACAATGATGACCAATTGAAGTTCGATGGAAAAGTAAAGGCGGATTTTATCGATGTGGAACTCGAAGAGGTGTTGAAACAGGTACTGAAGGATCAAGGGATGTCCTATAAATTTATGGATGATTATATTCTGATCGTCAGACAAAAAGATCTTCCTCAGACAGTCAATGAGATTACGCTTGAAGGTGTGGTTGTCGATCAGACGGGAGCGGCTTTGCCGGGGGTAACGGTGTTGGTGAAAGGCACAACCCTGGGAACTTCTACCAATATAGAAGGAAAGTTTTCCCTGAAATTACCGGAGACCCCAAACATGGTGCTGGTGTTTTCTATGATCGGTATGAAATCGAAAGAGGTGACAGTCGGCAAACAACGGGAATTCAAGGTAACGCTGACGGAAGATCAAAGCGAATTGGAAGAGGTAGTGGTCACCGGAATCTTCGAACGTAAAGCCGAGAGTTTTACGGGTTCTTCCATTTCTATGAAAAACGAAGATTTAAAGCGGGTGGGTAATGCCAACGTTTTCCAATCGTTGAAAAACCTCGACCCGTCCCTGATGATTTTCGACAACATGGAGTTCGGTTCCGACCCGAACAAAACTCCGGAAATGCAACTCCGTGGTGCTTCCACGATTGACTTGGGAAGCGAAGGGGTAGACATCAAGG
>NZ_LARE01000091.1:0-8363 GCF_000980245.1 Odoribacter sp. N15.MGS-14 | reverse complement strand
GGGTGAAGAATGAAAGTCTTACCTTCCGGGAATCGTTACCCGGTGCTTTAGGAGTCGTTATAGGCAGTATCGTTTTAGCTTATGGCTGCCTGAAATTTTATGATATACCGGTACGGAAATTCCTGACGAACCGATTCTTAAAACCTAAAAACAAGATATCGTTTGGACTTTGAAAATATAGTCGATTTTTAATCGGGCAGGATAATAAAATACCGATTTCAATTTTGATAGAGCCGATGTAACCGATCGGGGGTAAGGCCTGACCTGTATCAGACTGAGCTATCGTTTCGTTTTTTTCCATTTCGTTTCAGTCGGCTGATCAGGTAATGCGGGATCAGGCAATAGATCAGTCGGGCCCGTGACCATTTGTAACATTGCTGGAAAAATACCAGGCCCATCGTAATGAATAGGAGGGCGCCGATCGATGCTTGTAAGGGGAGCCAGGGTAGAGTTTCTTTCGGAAGCAACATCGGTATGAGGGCCATTGCTCCTACCGGTGCAAAAAACTTACCGAGCCATTCGAATAGCGTGAATAATACGATAAAAATGAAAAAAGCGACGAGTGTTTCAGATAACCCCAGATAATAATAGCCGATCAGCTGGAAAAGCGTACCTACTAGCGAACCGCTACCCAGCAATAGTACGGTAAGTACCGGACGATTGCGGAAGCCCGCCCTGGAGTTGACGAATTCGACATAAGCAACAAGCAACGGTGGGAGGATAAAATAAAAATTGGACGTATATATAGCCAGACTGGCCACAGCGAAGACAGTTATCATCAGGTAAATCCAGCGAAGGCTATCGGCCCGCCAATGACGCTCCGGCGCTTCATAAGTGATTTTTTCCCGTAGGCCGAGATGTTCCATCCAGCGCTGAATGACAAGGATAATCAAGGTCATCACGAAAACAGATACCGGATAAACCCAGCTTTCGGTTTTTAACAACACAGGAAGCACACAGGCAGATATCATCGGGAATAATGAGGCCCGGGTGAACAAAAGACTTATTCCTGCAAACAGAAAAGCGATCGCTATGTTGACCACCAAAGGAAATGGAGAATAAAGCACCAGGAGAACACCGGTACAAGCGCCGAGAGTCATTAGCAATAACATTTGTCCGGTTTTGATGCGCCATACCCGTTTATCGACGATCCACATCCCGATGGTAAGAGCCGCCATTTCAGGAAAGATAATTTCTTTCTCTTGTAGGATTTCGGCAACTCCTATCATCAGTAGTATCATGACCAGCGAACAGGCATACCTTTGGCGTTGTAGGGGATCGTTGAATAATGATAAACGTTTGTCCGGGTGCTTGCGAGGATTCATCGGATGGCAGTGTGCATTATTTTGAATCGTGTAATTTATAGTCTCCGGCTTTATTTTGGACTATTTGCTGCAACTCGTTTAAAGATATCTCTTTATCTGCAAATTCGATCGTAGCTTCCGGAGGATCGAGCGTTACGATTGCTTTTACTCCGTCGATACTGTTCAGGGCTTCTTCTACATGTGCACGGCAATGACCGCACATCATGCCGTCGATAGTAAATCTTTTTTTCATGGCTTTTTTATTTATAGGTTCAACTTCTTCGATCCGTACCTCGTTCCCCCTCGGGATAAGGCTTATTTTTTCCGTTTCAGCCGTAAACTATTGCTTACTACACTCACACTGCTGAATGCCATAGCTGCTCCGCCGATCATTGGATTGAGCAGGAAACCGCAAACCGGATAAAGTATGCCTGCTGCAATAGGAATACTGACCAGGTTGTAAATAAAAGCCCAGAACAGATTTTGCCGGATGGTTTTCACCGTCAGCCGTGATAAACGGATCGTTTCCGGTATTTTCAGCAGGTCGGAGGAAAGGATGGTGACCATGGCGGTTTCCATGGCGATATCACTTCCTTTTCCCATGGCGATACTCAAATCTGCCTGTGCCAATGCGGCGCTGTCGTTTATTCCGTCGCCGACCATTGCTACCTGGGCACCTTTTTGTTGCAGTTGTTCGATAAAGATAGCTTTGTCGTGAGGAAGAACGCCCGACCGGTAATGGCCGATGTTTGCTTTTCGGGCTATAGCCTGTGCTGTACCGACATTATCTCCGGTCAGCATGTAAACGGTCAGCCCCATTTTTTCCATCTGCCGGATGGCTTGCAATGAGGTCGGTTTTATCTCGTCGGTGATCGCGATTATGGCCAGGGCCTGGGTCGAATGACTGAACCAGACGACTGTCTTGGCTTCTTTGAGCCAACTTTCGGCCCTTTGTTTTAAGGGTTCCGGGAGGATGACGCCATTGTCTGTGAGTAATTCAGCGGTTCCGGCGTAATAGGTTTCATCGCCTGTCCGGCCTTTTATTCCTTTACCCGGTATCGTTTCGAATCCGGTGACCGGAATAGATGTTTCTTGTCCGAATTCCCTGACTATCGCTTCTGCCAGCGGATGTTCCGACAAACGTTCCAGACTGTATATTATTTTCCGGGCTTCCGTTGTTTCTGTATGCCAGTAAGTATTTACGACCCTTGGATGCCCTTCGGTTATCGTACCTGTTTTATCTAATACAATCGTATCGATTTTCCGGGCAATCTCCAGGCTTGTCGCATCTTTTATCAGAATGCCGTGTTCAGCTCCCTTTCCGATTCCTACGATGAGTGCTGTCGGAGTAGCCAGGCCCAGGGCACAGGGGCAGGCAATGATGAGGACGGTGATCATAGCCAGCAGACCGTGGGAAAAACCGGCAGTCGGTGCGAATAAACACCACAACCCGAAAGTCAACAAGGCTATACCGATGATAACGGGTACGAAAATACCGGCTATTTTATCTACCAGTTTCTGTACCGGGGCTTTGCTTCCCTGGGCATCTTGCACCATGCGGATGATTTGAGCCAGCATGGTATCGGCCCCTGTTTTGTCGGCAGTGAAATGAAAAGCCCCTTTCTGATTCACCGTTCCGGCATATACCTTTTCGCCGGCTTGTTTGTGTACGGCTATAGGCTCACCGCTGAGCATGCTTTCATCGACGTATGAATCCCCGCTTATTACCGTCCCGTCAACAGCGATACGTTCTCCGGGTTTTACAGCTATCGTATCTCCGATCCGGGCATTTTCGATCGGTACGGTTTGTTCGCCCGATCCGGTAACGATCGTAATTGTTTTGGGTTGCAGACCCGCTAGTCTACGGATAGCCGTTGAGGTGTTTTGTTTCGCCCGTTCTTCGAGTAAGCGGCCCAGAAGAATAAAAGCTATAATACCGCTTGCTGCCTCGAAATACAAATGGGGCGTTATCCCCCGCGATAACCAGAAATCCGGGAACAATAGATTGAATACACTGAATAGATAAGCGATACCGGTGCTGTTGGCAACCAGGGTATCCATATTGGAAGTACCGTGTTTCAATTGCTGCCAGGCACTGAGGTAGAATCTGTTTCCGAAACCTAAAACGACACAGGTCGAAAGGAACCATAAAACATAGTTCATGTAAGGAATATTCACAAACACCATACTGATGACCATGATCGGTAGCGATAATAAAATAGCCCCGAAGGTCTGAATTTTCAATAAACGGTATTTTTCGTTTTGTATTTGTTTGGCCTTCTCCTCGCCCTGTTGGTCTGTCTCGGTCAGCAGATCGTATCCTGCATCTTGCACCGCATTTTTCAAGGCCTGAACAGAACAGATCTCCGTATCGTAGACGACCTGGGCCTGGGCGGTTGCGTAGTTTATATTGGCTTCATATACGCCGGGTTGTTCATGAATGACTTTATCTATTCTCGCTGCACAAGAGGCACAACTCATTCCTACCACCGGAAAAGTTTTTTTTATTTTCATACGCTTAACCTTTATATGATCTCTTTCCGGACAAAGATAAGGTACACCAGCCGATGTACTGTTATAAAATTATGGATATGATTTATATCTTACACTTTATCCAAAGGGGAGCGTTTGTTACCTTTCAGACGTTTAAATTCACTGGGGGACATTCCGGTTACCTGCCGGAACTGGGAACTCAAATGAGCGACACTCGAATATTGGAGCTGTGTGGCTATTTCGCCGATCGTCAGCTCGTCGTAAATGAGTAATTCTTTGATGCGTTCTACTTTTTGAGCAATATAGTATTTCTCTATGCTGATACCGTTTTCTTCGGAAAAAAGTTTACTTAGCAAGCTGTAGTCGTAATGACATTTCCCGCTTAAATATTCAGATAATTTCAATTTAGAGAGATTATTTTCATAATGGACCAGTTCGATAATGGCAGTACGGATTTGTTCGATAAGACGATGGCGTTTATCGTCGAGCAATTCGAACCCGAGCGCTTCAAGTGCTTTCCGGATCAGAAACCGGTCTGCCGGTTTCAACGGTTCTTCGATGACAACCTTACCCAATTCAATCCGGAGTGGATTGAAATTCAGGTTTTTGAGCATTTCTGATACAACCAGAATACATCGGTTACAAACCATATTTTTTATAAAAAGAACGTGCTCTTGTTCTTCCATCGTGATTATTATTAAGCGTTTGCTTTGCCACTCTGCACTTTCACAGCAATGTCCCGGACAAAAATAGGGATTATTTCGGTGGCTTTGCATGATGAAGTTATTAAAAATATTCCGGGCTAATTCCTTAAATAATCTTGTATTATTGATAAGAATGTTTATTTGGGGAATAATAAGATCAATCTTTCTATTGTTCACATGATTCCCTTGCTCCGGAACAGGGGAAAAATAGCTAATTGTAGCTATATAGCTATCGTCGGGAATTTTGTATTTTTATCCCCACAAAATAAACTCTTATGGATATTATCGAACTCGCAGAACAAAATCAGCAAAATGCCTGGAAATTACTCGATGAAACGGGTATTATTCCGGCTTGGGAACGCATCGGGGCTACCGTACATTTGGTCGGTTCGCTCAAGTCAGGTTTGTTAATGAAAAGCAGGGATATCGATCTGCACATCTATACCGGGAAACTCGATATTACGGAGAGTTTTTCGGTTATGCAGGAATTGGCAGAGCGGCTTAAACTGAAAGAGATTCAATACAAAAACCTGGTTCATACCGAAGAAGAATGTATCGAGTGGCATGCTCTGTATGAAGATCAGGAGCTGCATACATGGAAATTCGATCTGATTCACATCCGCAAAGGTTCGAAATATGACGGGGTGGTGGAAAATGTCACTGCCGCTATTGCAAAACTGCTCACACCCGGGCTTCGGGAAACGATACTTCGGATCAAGTATGAGGTGCCGGATGGCGTAATGATTCCCGGGATCGAGATATACCATGCCGTTTTTACAGGAGATGTCCGCAGTTACGAGGAATTGGAACGGTGGCGACAGGAACATCCGCTGACCAATAGTTTGGATTGGCTGCCGTGATTAATAAAGGAGGCCGTAATCCTCGGCCCGGTTTATGGCTTCGATAGCATTACCGGCTTGTAGTTTGGATAGAATATGTTTCCGGTGGTTATTTACGGTATAGATACTGAGGTGTAGTTTATAAGCGATCTCTTTGCTGAGTAAGCCTTGCCTTTCCTGTCCTTTTGGACGACCTGGTGGCAACTGATGACATTTACATATTGTTGCCGTACATTCTGCATACGAATTTGAAATACCTGTTGATAATCGTTCCTTTCTTCTTGTGGAAGTGAATAGATAAACAGCCCGTGCTCTATCTGAAAGGCGGGAAGTTGCACCCGGTCGTCAGGATGGATTCTTTCTTCCAGTAGGTTACCCTGTTTTCTGATCGTTTTTATTTGCTTGGAGTTGTAGCCGAAAAGATCTGTAAAATGATCGGAAGCAAAATCATATCTTTTTTTGAATACATCGACAGTGAAGATACAACTTGGGCTTATTTGGGAAAATGCCTGTATAGAGGTTCTCTTTTTGTCCCACAACTTATAGTCTGTGTCAAGACTGCTGATTTGCTGCCTTGACCATAGTTCTTCGGGAGTTATTCGCTGAATCGTCATGTGGCAAAGATAATAGATAAATCGATTCCTTATTGTTTACTAAGCATTTTGGGGGTAAAGTGATTGATAGTAGAGTTGGTGTTGGAATATACATTGGTTTTACTTATAAAGCAAGCAATAATTGGTAGGGTTGTAATTAGCTGAAGTATCTTATTTGACTATCGACGAATAAGATCAAATTTAGGTGTTTATATACATGTTTATCCTAAATGTATATTTATAAGTGTAAATATGTATATAACTGTTTTAATAAAAATAATCGTCTATGGGAACGGTACAGCCAAGACAATCTTAAAAATGGATGAGTTATTCAGTAGAATATTTTGGTGGCTCAAATCGTCTAAAACGACAGTCAGTAATTATAGGATAACTCATTCCTAACAGGTATATTTGTAACAATCAAAAGCAGAATGATATGACAAAGCAGAATGCAATAAAAGTCTTTGAGGAAAAGAAAGTCCGTACCGTATGGGACAGCGACAAAGAGGAATGGTATTTCTCTATTGTAGATGTTATTGAGATATTGACAGAACAACCCAATCATCAAGGTGCAAGAAATTATTGGAAAGTACTGAAAAACAGGATGTCCAAAGAGGGAAATGAAACGGTTACAAATTGTAACCGTTTGAAATTACCTGCTGAAGATGGCAAAATGCGTTTGACGGATGTTGCTGATACAGAACAATTATTCCGATTGATACAATCCATACCCTCTCCTAAAGCTGAACCTTTCAAATTGTGGATGGCACAGGTAGCTAAGGAACGGCTTGACCAAATGCAGGACCCGGAATTGTCTATTCAGCAGGCAATGCTGGACTATAAACGGCTGGGATATTCCGACAATTGGATTAATCAACGGCTCAAAAGCATAGAAATCCGTAAGGACTTAACGGATGAATGGAAACGGCATGGATTGCAGGAGGGTGTGCAGTTTGCTACCCTAACCGATATTATCTATAAGACGTGGGCAGGAAAGACAGCTAAGGAATATAAACAGTTCAAAGGGTTGAAGAAAGAGAATCTACGGGACAATATGACTAATACCGAATTAGTGTTGAATATGCTTGCAGAGCTGTCTACTAAGAAAATATCAGAAGCACAAAACCCGGAATCATTTAATGAGCATATAGAGGTAGCCCGGCAAGGTGGAACGATTGCCCGTAATGCAAGGATAGAACTGGAAGAAAAGACGGGTGAAAAGGTTGTAACTCCTCTCAATGCAAAAGATGTGTTGGGATTACAAAGCGGAGAAGTGGAAGATGTGGATTTGGACAGTGAAGAATCAAAGTAGGAGTGATAGTACAAAGAAACATACTAAGGGAGTCGTAAATGGTTCCCTTTTTTATATATACCTGTCTAAAAGAAAAATAAGTTGTGAAATAGAACCGTATAGGGATTGTACCTCATCATGTCGGTGTATTTATTCCCTAATAAACATCTTGGCTTATAGAGCCTAATAGAAGAATAAAAGTGATGAGGAATGATTGGTGGCTTCGATAATGAAAATATCCTATCCCATAAAAGAATGGGTATGGAGAATTTAACAAATAAGTGATGATACCATTAAATGATGAGGTGGATGATAGGTATAGAATAACAATGAAGATGGGGTAAAATAAAGAATATATCTATCTGATAACTAATCAAAAAAGAATAGCAAATATGTCAAATGGAAATATGGAGTTGTGCTGATTGTTATATGTTGTAAGTGGAGAGGTGAAAATACAATTTTGAAATTCTCATCGGAGTTATTTCCTAAAAATCTTGTTGAGTATAGAGTTTTATATACATTTGTTTGACGACACCCCGGAAAACGTTTGTAGGACGTCTAAATTTGACTATATTTGTCACACAATAAAGCAATTTATTGTAGACATATTGGTTATATGAAAGCGTTTAGCTTTATCCCGTTATTAGAAATCTGGACAATTTCAAATCACACGGGGATTGGCGATACAAACGTTCATGCTTGCCTTATATACTTACGAGTAATATATTCGGTCGAGCGTGGGGTGTCGTTTTATCTCGTGTGATGGGTTTGTCCAGAACCTCTAAAACAGATAATTCTAACAGTTCCCACGCTTTCTTTTTGTAATAAACTTTCCTTTTGGGGGGCTGAGGGGAATTAATTACTAATCCTATGAAAAAGGTGTCTTTATTTGCGGCAATATGTTTTTGTCTGTGGTTTATAGCGGACTTAATATCTGTGATTGGATATACAGTTACTTATGTGGAAAGTAATGGAATAGAAGGGCTTTTATCGTCTTTAAATGTTATATATTTTGTCCAATCAGTAATAGAAATGCTTGCTGTTCTTTCTGGATTTATATTCTTTCTAACATTATATCGTCGTCAAAAATAAGAATATTATGGAAAAAGAAAATTTAAACAATGTATTAGGGGTTGAGG
>NZ_LARE01000092.1:0-8612 GCF_000980245.1 Odoribacter sp. N15.MGS-14 | reverse complement strand
CGGAGCGACAGCCGATATAGAGCTGGCTTATACGCTGGCCGACGGTCTTGAATATTTGCGTGCCGGAATCAACGCCGGTATGGATATTGACGCATTCGCTCCGCGGTTGTCTTTCTTCTGGGCTATCGGCATGAATTTCTTTATGGAGATCGCCAAGATGCGTGCCGCACGTATGTTGTGGGCTAAGATCGTAAAACAGTTCAACCCCAAGAATCCGAAATCTCTCGCTTTGCGTACTCACTCGCAAACGTCGGGTTGGTCACTGACCGAACAAGATCCGTTCAATAATGTGGGTCGTACCTGTATCGAGGCTATGGGGGCTGCTCTGGGACATACACAGTCATTGCATACCAATGCTTTGGATGAGGCTATTGCATTGCCGACCGACTTTTCTGCCCGTATTGCCCGTAATACTCAGATTTATATCCAGGAAGAATCTACCATTTGTAAGGCTGTCGACCCATGGGCCGGTTCTTACTATGTAGAAAACCTGACCAACGAATTGGTACACAAAGCCTGGGCACATATCCAGGAAATTGAAAAACTGGGTGGTATGGCTGCTGCTATCGAATCGGGTATTCCGAAACTCCGTATCGAAGAAGCTGCTGCCCGTACACAGGCTCGTATCGATAGTGGCGAACAGACTATCGTGGGTGTAAATAAATATCGTCTGGAAAAAGAAGATCCGATCGATATCCTCGAGATCGATAATACCAGCGTACGTGAAGCTCAGATCGCCCGTCTGAAAAAACTGAAAGCCGAACGTAATCAGGCTGAAGTAGACGCTGCTCTGGACGCTATCACCAAATGTGTCGAAACCGGCGAAGGTAATTTGCTGGAATTGGCTGTAGATGCTGCTAAGAAACGCGCTTCTCTGGGAGAAATCTCCTATGCATGTGAAAAAGTTGTCGGACGTTATAAAGCTGTTATCAGAACCGTGAGTGGAGTATATTCAAGTGTTGCCGGCGAAGATGCCGACTTCGAGAAAGCAAAGGCAATGACCGATGAGTTTGCCGAACTGACCGGACGTCGTCCACGTATCATGATCGCTAAAATGGGCCAGGACGGTCACGACCGGGGAGCCAAAGTGGTTGCCACCGGTTATGCCGATATGGGCTTCGATGTCGATATGGGACCTTTGTTCCAGACACCGGAAGAAACGGCTAAACAAGCTGTTGAAAACGATGTGCATGTCGTTGGTGTTTCTTCTCTGGCTGCCGGACACAAAACGCTGGTACCAGCTGTTATCGCCGAATTGAAAAAATTAGGCCGGGAAGACATCCTCGTATATGTGGGTGGTGTAATTCCTCACCAGGATTATCAATTCCTGTTCGATGCCGGTGCAATTGCCGTATTCGGACCCGGTACGAAAGTATCGAAGAGCGCTATCCAGGTCATGGAAATTTTGCTTCAACTGGCCAGAAAGTAAAAATATTATCCGATGATAAAGAAACGGCTGCCGGGGTTCCGGCGGCCGTTTTGTATTATCATGGTTCCTGTTGTTTTCGGTTCGGTAAAATCAATCAAACCAGTTTGTTGTTTTTGCTCTCACCTTTCACTATATTTGTATACTGAAACAAAGGTCAGAGGAATTATAGATACCTTATTTTAATTGGGATTATGAAAAAGTTCAGGAATTATGTAGGGCTGGTTCTTTGTCTGTGTATAGTGACCACGGTGTCGACGGCTCAGCGCAAAGTGGAAACGGTGGCAGAGAAAGTCATGCTGTTTATCGACGGAGCACAGGTAACCCGTACTAAACGGGTGGACATCCCGGCTGGCAATTCGGCTTTACTGTTTACCGGTCTTTCACCTTATCTCGATGCCCGGAGTATGCAGGTGAGTGCGAAGGGAAAACTGACGATCACGAATGTGAATCTGCAATATAATTTCCTGGACAGTGTGGCGGTAGGGCGTAAGCAGGAGCAGTTGCAGCAGACTTTGAAAAAAATAGAAAAACAACAGGAAGAACGGAAAGCGGCTCTTGCTGTCGTGAAGGCGGGGCAGGAGGTATTGAAAAACAATTGTACGATAGGTGGTAAAAGCAATGCGTTGACTATGGCGACTGTCCGGGAAGCGACCGCTTATTTCACCGAACGGATGAAAGCGCTCACTGCCGAAGAATTGACTATTGGCGGGCAGCTGGAAGAACTGTCCGGGCGGCATCGGCAGGTGTCCCGGGAATTGGCCCAGGTGAAAGGGAAGGATTTGAAACGTACCGGGGAAATCCTGGTGGGTATTCATGCTCCGGCTGCCTGTACCGTAACCTTCACCTTGAGCTATTATGTTAAAAATGCCGGTTGGTTTCCTTCCTACGACATTCGTTCGGAGAGTCTGACCGAACCACTTTCCATTACTTATAAAGCGAATATCTTTCAACATACGGGCGAAGCATGGAAAAATGTCGCTTTGTCGCTCTCTTCCTCCAGTCCCTCAACGGGGAATGTGGCTCCCCGGCTGTTGCCTTATCGGCTGAATTATGGATGGGCGGCACCGGTCTATCGCGATGAAATGAATGGAAATAACGTATCGGGTATTGTTTCGGATGCCATTACCCATGAACCCTTGATCGGAGCTACGGTTAAAATTCCGGGTACTACTATCGGTTGCGCTACGGATGTCGACGGCCGTTATTCGTTGACGATGCCCGAGGGACAACACCGGTTGGAATTTGCGTATATCGGCTATACTTCGCGGACGGTTGATGTGCGTAGCAATACGTTGCATGTTGTCTTGGATCCTGATACGCAAAGTTTGGAGGAAGTGGTGGTTGCCGGTCATGGCTCTCCCCGGAAAGTCCGGAAAAACACTCTGGCTCTTAGGGCTACCGCGCCTGTGGAAGAGGTAGTTGCCGAAGAGGAGGCGGGGAGCATACCGATTGAAGTAGAACAAACCCGGCAACCGACAGGTTATGAGTTCGGGATTAAGATGCCCTATACGGTTTTATCGGACAATAAGCCTATTGTGGCAGAGATAGGCCGCTATGAACTGCCGGTCTCTTATGTCTACCGGTGTACTCCGAAAATCGATAAAGATGCCTTTTTGATGGCACAGGTTACCGATTGGAGCAAGCTTAACCTGTTGGAGGGAGAAGCCAACATTTATTTCGAAGGCACGTTCATCGGTAAATCGGTGCTCGATGTGAATACGGCCGGGGATACGCTTTCGTTTTCTCTCGGACGCGACCGGCAGATTGCCGTACAGCGCACGAAAGAGCATGAATATACCTCGCGGAAACTGATGGGAGCTATGCAGACACAGACGATAGGTTGGAAAATATCCGTTCGGAATAATCGTCCGCAGGCGGTTGATCTGACTCTTTACGATCAGTTTCCCGTCTCCGCCAACAGCAGCATTACCGTGACTGCCGAAGAGGTGAGCGGTGGCAAAGTGGACGGCGATACCGGTATCGTTACCTGGCCGTTGACCTTGCAACCCGGCGAACAGCGCGATCTTATCCTGCGTTATAAGGTGAAATATCCGAAAGACAGACGGTTGGAGGTAGAATAAACGGACCGATGGCAGAAGAACAGGAAAAAAATATTATCCGTTTATTGGCGAAAGGCGACGAAGAAGCGATGGGCATTTTATTCCGTAGTTATCATCGGCTTTTTTGGAAGCCTGTCTTTTCTGACTATTCGGCTTGTCGGGTCGGCCACTATTCATGCCACCTATTGCAGGTGATTTGCAGGTCTGGAACCTCTCAGGATAGGGATTAACCCTTATTCATCTCCGATTCACCTCCTATACAACAACGTCGGGAATAAGGAGTGAATAGGCTATGAATAGGAGATGTAACGTTTGTATTGCCTGTCTTCACCCTGTTTGGTAAATTTTCTTCTGTTTTTTGTCACCTATTTGGGATGTTTTAGAATATAAATAGAAGTGTTTATATATGTTACCCTGACTGTACGTTTATAAGTGTAAATATGTATATAACTGCCCAAAACAATAGATTAGATTTTATTAAATCTACAGGAAAAAGTGGTTATCCGGAAAGGTGACCGCTTTTTTGTCGGTATCCCGGTGACAATTGTTTTTGGGTGTGGAGATTTTACCCAAATCTGTAGAACGAATAGGGGGATTTTCCATATAATAAATGTAAATAGAGTATAACTATTCTGTTTTATGATTTTTAAGTAATTGATTAATAATGATTTGTTTTACGCTCCCTTTTGCTGCGAAATTTTCGGCATAAGTTTTTCATATTGTTTTACGAACGCAGTTAGAAATAAGAGTTCGACAACATAATTATTAACAATTAAATTTGAATGTCATGAAAAATTTAGTAAAAAGCGCATTTGTAGCATTGGTTGTATGTGTATTTGCTATTCCGGCATCTGCTGAAAGTCTGATGATCGCTCCCGTAAATGTACAGGATACTGTGGTGAAAAAGGATACCGTGGTGAAAGAAGAAGCTCCGATGCTATTGGCTCAGGAAAAAGTGACTTATACGAAAATAGAGGTAGCTGAAGTACCTGAAAAAGTGGTTGCTGCAGTAACGGCAAAATATGAAGGTTATACGACCAAAGAGGCAGCAA
Source organism: Odoribacter sp. N15.MGS-14 (assembly GCF_000980245.1). NCBI lineage: Bacteria > Pseudomonadati > Bacteroidota > Bacteroidia > Bacteroidales > Odoribacteraceae > Odoribacter > Odoribacter sp. N15.MGS-14. The sequence continues at coordinate 4,071 of NZ_LARE01000092.1, read as the reverse complement.
AAGGTTCTGATAACAGTTATAAACTGATTATAGAAAAAGGAGATTCCACATTGACCGTTTATTTCAATGAGGCCGGTGAATTTCTGAAAGAAGAAGCTCCTCAAAAAGAAGGTACTGCCTTGGTTTAGTCCTATCCGAATAGGCTCGATAAGCAAAGAATTGTCCTGAAAGGTTCTACCTCGAACTTTCAGGACAATTTTTTATATGAAGAATCATTTTTTTACTTATGAAAACGTTTTAAACGTTTTTTGGTGTATCTTTGTGCGCCTAAAAAAATACTTATGGATTACGGGATTGTCATTGAAAAAATACACCAGGAATTGAAAGCCTATTGGGGAAAAGGAAAGGTGGCGGATTATATACCGGCTTTAGCGGAAGTAGAGCCGAAACGATATGGAATAGCTATCGAGACATTGGACGGACACTCTTTTCAGGTAGGAGATGCGGATATTCGTTTTTCTATTCAGAGTATCTCTAAAGTATTCGCATTAGCCATGGTAACCCGCCATTTGGGTGATCGTATCTGGAAGTTCGTCGGACGTGAGCCTTCGGGGAACCCTTTTAATTCGCTTGTACAGTTGGAATATGAACATGGTATTCCGCGTAATCCTTTTATCAATGCCGGGGCTCTGGTGGTCACCGATCGTCTGATGAGTCTTTATGAACAGCCTAAAGATGCTATTCTCCAGTTTGTCAGAAGTATATGTGGCAATGACGATATCTACTATGATAAACACATTGCCCGCTCGGAACGTGAACATGCGGACCGGAACATGGCTTTGGGCTATCTGATGAAAAGCTTCGGCAATATGGAAAATGATGTGGAAGATGTGGTGGATGTATACTGCCATCAATGCGCCATTGCTATGAGTTGCAAGGAGCTGACCAGAGCTTTTTTATTTTTAGCAAACCATGGAGTGAATCCTTTTAATCAGGAAAAAATTCTGACGGTCAGTCAATCCAAACGTCTGGGGGCCTTAATGTTGACTTGTGGTTTCTACGACGAATCGGGAGATTTTGCTTTTCGGGCAGGACTACCTGGGAAAAGTGGAGTCGGGGGAGGAGTGGCTGCCTATATTCCGGGTAATTTAGCCATTACGGTGTGGAGTCCCGAATTGAACCGGCATGGAAATTCACTTATCGGTATGGAAACTTTGGAGCGGTTTACGACGGATATTAATAATTCTATTTTTTAATACCGGGGGGCTTGACTGAAAGAAATACGAATCCCCAAAAGTTTTACAATAAACTTTTGGGGATAATATCATTAAATTATTCGTTGATAATTTCAACTTCGTCGACGATCAACTCGCTTCCTCCTGCTCCGCAGAACTTGTCTCCATCTTTACTCGAGGAGAAAATAACCGCAAAACGATATTTTTTGGCAGGATTATACTGCTGTTTATAGTCCAGGGTTAAATCAAATTCCTTGAAACTATCTTGCTGGCCGGTGATCAGCTGAGCAATAGCGACTATTTTATCTGAATTGAAAATGGTTTCACCATTGAGGAATTCTGTGTAATTATCTACTTCGTATAAAACAGCACTCAAAGCGCCTTGGTCGGTTTTTTCCGGGTCTAATTCGGCTTTGTTGGAATTATTTTTCGGGTCTTTACAATAATAGTACTTTTCTCCGGGTTTGTATTTATAATATCCTTTAACCCGGATCGGTTTCTGAAAATAAGGAATACCGAATTGGGTACTATTCAACGTATTTTTGGTATCGACCTCAAAGTCACCTAAGAATAAAGAACCGGAAGTAATTACCGGAATAGGGGGAAAACCAAGTATACTTTCTTTACCTGTTGTATAGGCAGTCGAGATCTTGGCTGCTTTCCCGCTTTGGCCTTCTGTTACCGGGGCAACAATCGCTCCGCCATCGTATAATCCGGGGAATATCTTGATTAAAGATATCCCTTTATTTGAAGTGGCCCATTGGCCTTCCGGTTTATAAAAATCATTGCCTTCGGAAACCCAATTTTCAAACGTTGCTTTGGGAACAGATTGACCTATTTTAAATCTTGCCCGATATTGACGGGTTTTCTGATAATTTTCCGATACGACATTGAAATAGACAAATTCCGTATTGTCTCCTTGATCGATGGCTTTCGAAAAATCGACTACTTCTCCCGAAACAGGTTTCACGATAGCGCCTTTAGAGAGTTCGATAATAGGAGTCAATTGTAGTTTTGAAAGGTCGGCATCCGGTTTGACGTAGAATACGATTTCATATTTATAATTTTCGTATTTGATTTCCGGCTGGGACAAGACCATATCGTTATCGAAGATCATCTTCAGGATTTCCGGCTGATCGTTCATCGTTTGCCGGCCTTTGAAATTCAGGTCGACGGTCAGATCGGTATTTTGGAGTTTCAACTGGAACTGGATGGCTCCTCCTCCGATACTTCCGTTTCCATTGGCGGTCATTTCTCCTAACTTACTTAAAGTAACCTTTTTATTGGTAATTTTGAAATAGATATTATGATCTGCTGCTTTGGTGAAGTTACTGTCTACAGGGATAGAATCGATTTCAATAGAACCGATCGTATTTTTGCCAATCTTGTAATTGATATTACTGGTTTTTAATTTGACATAATCTTTACCTTGTGGGAAAAAGTTAATGGTTTGATCGGAGGTATCTTTGGCAGATTCATAAGTTAAAAATAAGTCAGCATTGTATAGCCCTTCGATTTCTTTAGCCAGATTGACCTCTGGAGGAGTCGGGGTCGGAGTGTCGTTATCATCGTCGTCACTACAAGCTGTGAAAAACCCCAACGAACAAATCAGGGTGAATAAAAATAATTTTTTCATACAATTTAATTTACTGTTTGTGTTTATTTCTTCAGATTAGGAAAATAAACGGTTAAAGTCTTCGATAAGTTGTTCCCGGCACTGTCTTTAACAGTTAATATGAATTTATGAGGTCCCGGATTTTCGAATCCTCCTAATAACGGCATGAACTGAGAGACATCGAAAGTAGTTTCAGTACTGCCTTTTATTTTTTTATCTTTCGATAGCAAACCAAATCCGATCAAGGTTTGGGCTAGTTCCTCGGAAGCCGGATTGGCCAAATCGAATTCTTTCGGTAGGTTTACTGCATTTAGAACATCTTCTGTCAATACCGGCGATTCTATTTTAACGATCAGATTTTCGATTCCTTTCTCTGTTGCAATATTTACTATAACTTCTGCTGTATTGTCTTTGCTTGTTACATTGAAAGTCTGATCGATGTTGAATCCTTGCCCTTCGATTGTGACGGGGTCGTTGTCGTCATCGTCATCGTCGCTACAAGCTACAAAATTCAGCGTTAAAAACGCCATTAAGAGAAATACTAAATTCTTTTTCATCATCTGTTTTTATTAATATTATTTTCTGATAATTAGAGAAGAAGATAAACGGACGTTTTAATCGTCGTTTATTTTTCCCTTTTTTTACATGAGTATAGTTAATAGCAAAAATCGTGCAAAATTAATAAAATATGTGTGTTAAATAATAAAATTAACATTTCAAATACGTAAATGGTTAATATTCAAATTACATCAATTTCAGAGATAGAATTACAAATTATTTGATTTTATCACTAGCTTTCGTATCAGTGTATCTAGTCACTTTTTTCTTTCAGTTCATTTTTTACAAATTTAAACGTCCGTATTTATTAGTCGTTAGCTTCGGAATATTAAAAAAAAATGAAAAATTGATTATGAAAAAACTGATTTTATTTTTGTTTGTAGCGTTGTTTTCGCTAGGTTTTGTTGCTTGCAAGGATGACGATAATTCGCTTCCGATAGAGGAAAAGATTGCAGGGTCTTACAAGGGAACCTTGGATATTATGATGTATAGTGACGGTACATCTGACGGTGTAGAAATTGCAAAGAATTTTCCTCAGAAGGTATACCTTTATAAGGTAAATGATGAAACCATAAAGATGGAGTTGAAGAATCTGAGTGTTATTGGCTTGGATTTTGGTACCATTGCAATTGACGAAGCTGTGGTTATTGAAAACGGGGATTCGTATTCTTTTACCGGAGAACAAGAACTGGATTTAACCGATAAAAACTTAGGAAAATGTAA
>NZ_LARE01000159.1:0-1210 GCF_000980245.1 Odoribacter sp. N15.MGS-14 | reverse complement strand
GGTGCCGGTTTTATCGGTTCACATGTAGTGCGTCTGTTTGTGACGAAATATCCGGAATATCATATCATTAATCTGGATAAGCTGACTTATGCGGGGAATCTGGCCAATCTGGCAGACATCGAACAGCAGCCGAATTATACTTTTGTAAAAGCAGATATCTGTGATTTTGAAAAGATACTGGAATTGTTCCGGCAGCACAGTATCGACGGAGTGATCCATCTGGCAGCGGAAAGCCATGTAGACCGCTCGATCAAAGATCCGTTTACCTTTGCTCAGACGAATGTGATGGGGGCCCTGTCTTTGTTGCAAGCCGCTAAAGTAAGCTGGGACGGACAATATGACGGGAAACGTTTCTATCATATCTCTACCGATGAGGTGTATGGGGCCCTGAAGTTTGACGGCACCTTTTTTACGGAGACAACGAAATATGATCCGCATTCCCCCTACTCGGCTTCGAAAGCTTCTTCCGATCATTTCGTGAGGGCCTTTCACGATACTTTCGGTATGCCTACCCTTGTAACCAATTGCAGTAATAACTACGGTCCTTACCAATTCCCGGAAAAGCTAATCCCTTTGTTTATCAATAACATCCGTCACAATAAACCTTTGCCCGTTTACGGAAAGGGGGAAAATGTGCGTGACTGGTTGTATGTGGTGGATCATGCCCGGGCCATCGATCTTATTTTCCATAATGGAAAGGTTGCCGAAACATATAATATCGGTGGCTTTAACGAATGGAAAAATATCGATTTGATCCGGGTTCTGATCAAGACGGTAGATCGCTTACTGGGACGCCCTGAAGGAGCATCGGAGAAGCTGATCACATACGTGACAGACCGGGCCGGACATGATTTGCGCTATGCTATCGATTCGACGAAACTGAAAAATGAATTGGGCTGGGAACCTTCTTTACAGTTCGAGGAGGGTATAGAGAAAACGGTGAAATGGTATCTGGATAATCAGGAGTGGCTGGATCAGGTGACGAGCGGAGATTATCAGGGATACTATGAAAGGATGTATGGCAATAGATAGGCAAAAAACGGAAACGGTTCATTGGCACGCTGTCTTCACCGCCTCCCGTGCGGAGAAGAAGGTGCGTGACCGGTTGGAAGAGCTGGGTGTGGAGTGTTTTTTGCCGGTACAGACGGTGTTGAGGCAGTGGACGTACCGGAAGTCGCGGGTGGTGGTGCCGGTGATTGCGGGGTTGGTT
>NZ_LARE01000089.1:0-8741 GCF_000980245.1 Odoribacter sp. N15.MGS-14 | reverse complement strand
GCTGGCTATTTGAGAGATAGAGGGGATTTGGAAAAGGCTGCTGAACTTTATAAAATGGCTGTGGAAAATGTGGAAAGTGTGCAAAAAGAGGGTGGAGAAAGGAGCCGTTTTGCCATGATTGGTTATCCGTCTTATTTGTCTGCTTATGCGGATATTTGCTACCAATTGGGGCGTAAAGCCGAAGCCTTGGAAGCTTTGGAAAAATTACCGGCAGACCGGCGAACTCCTGTTTATGCAGCAGCTTTAGCCGAGGCCGGACGCCCGATGGAAGCATTTTTGTGTTTATGGGAGATGGTCAGAAAAGGGAATTTCGATGCCCGATTATTGGAAAAACTCAAAAGTTTATACGTGACGATGAACGGGTCTGGTCAAGGATTCGACAGTTATATCGAAGGATTACGGAAAGCCCGGGCAGATCAGAAAAGACGGGAAGTGGCGGAAAGTATAATTTCTGAACCCGCACCGGATTTCACTTTGACGGATACAGAAGGGAATGTGGTGAAAATGAGTGAACTGCGTGGGAAAGTGGTCGTTTTGGATTTTTGGGCCACCTGGTGCGGACCCTGCAAGCGCTCGTTCCCGGCCATGCAAAAAGCCGTGGATAAATACAAAAACGATCCGGAGGTGGTATTCTTGTTTATTCATACTTGGGAACGAGAGGAGAATGCTACTGAATCGGCTGTCAAATTTCTGAAAGAGAACAACTATTCTTTCCGGTTGCTGATGGATTTGAAAGACCCGGAAACGAAGGCTAACACTGTAGTGAAAAGTTATGGAGTAAACGGTATCCCCGCCAAATTTGTGATCGATCCGCAGGGGAATATCCGCTTTAAAGTAACGGGAGCTGCCGGCAGTGATGAGGAAATCGTAGCCGAATTGAGCCAGATGATCGAGATGGCCCGGAAAACATCCGATTAGGAGAGAAATATTCAGGAAATAGATAATACTATTGATGACGTGTATTATTTTGCTTCATTCAGCTTGATAGTACACGTCATTTATTTACCTGAACCTTTCTTGTTACTCTTCCTCTTCGATTTCGATGTGTAATCCTTCCTCTTCTGCCAGGTTATAGTCTTTACCGGCGACGATTAGCACAATCTCTCCTTTCACGCCGTTTTGTTTATACCAGCCGGCCAGTTCTTCGAGAGTCCCTCTTTTGAATTCTTCGAACATTTTACTGATTTCCCGGGCCACACAAGCATGACGGGTCGGGCCGAATACCTCTGCCATTTGTTCCAGGGCTTTTACCAGACGGAACGGGGATTCATAAAAAATCATAGTTCTGTTTTCCTCTGCTAAGGCACTCAACTTCTTTTGCCGGCCTTTTTTCTGGGGCAGAAATCCTTCAAAACAGAAACGGTCGCAAGGAAATCCTGAATTGACCAGGGCCGGAACGAAAGCAGTCGCTCCCGGCAAGCATTCCGTGGCTATTCCCCGTTCTACGCAGGTACGGGTGAGCAGGAAGCCTGGGTCGGAAATTCCCGGAGTACCGGCATCACTGATCAGGGCTATATTCTCTCCTCTTTCCAGTCTTTCCGCTATCCGGTCTACTTGCTGGTGTTCGTTGAATTTATGATGAGAAAGCAGGGGAGTGGTGATCTCATAATGCTTCAATAGCTTGGCACTGGTACGCGTGTCTTCTGCTAAAACCAGGTCCACTTCTTTCAATAAACGAAGTGCACGTAATGTGATATCTTCCATATTCCCTACGGGAGTAGGAATTAAATATAATTTACCCATGACTGGTTATACTTATTGGTTTCCAATTTATATTGCATACAAAGGTAATGATTCGCTTGGGAAATGGAATATAATTGAGATTCCAGTTTGAATTTTAGTCGGGCTTTACATCGGTAAGTACAAACTGTTTTTTTATTTTACATTTTCTTGTCCTATTTTGCTAAATAATAGGAGGTTAGATAAAATGTTGAGGATTTTGAGAAAAAAAAAGATATTTTTTTTGCTAGGAAATAAATTTGCCGTATATTTGCATCCGCTAAGCAAAACTATGGTCTGTTCGTCTAGGGGTTAGGACGCAAGATTTTCATTCTTGTAACACGGGTTCGATTCCCGTACAGACTACGAAAGACATAAGGTCTGTTCGTCTAGGGGTTAGGACGCAAGATTTTCATTCTTGTAACACGGGTTCGATTCCCGTACAGACTACTTGAAAAGTTGAATTTTTATATTTGTAGAGATGGCAAATCATAAATCATCAGAAAAAAGAATCAGACAGACTGCAACTAAAAGAGAACATAATCGGTATTATGCTAAAACGACCCGTAATGCGGTGAAAAAATTACGTATGGTAACTGATCGTGCTGTAGCAGTTGAATTACTGCCGAAAGTAGTTGCTATGCTGGATAAATTGGCAAAGAAAAATATTATCCATGATAATAAAGCTGCCAATTTGAAATCTAAATTGGCTTTGCACGTCAATAAACTGTAATTCGTTTATTCTCTAAACCGATATACAGGAGATGAGTAAAACTCATCTCCTTTCTTTGTTATCTCCCATATTTTTCGTAAATTGTTTATCTAAAACTTTTGCGTTATGGGTGATCAGTATCTACCGATGAATTCCTGGGCTGCTGATGAACTGCCTAGGGAAAAATTGCTTACAAAGGGTGTTGCTGCGCTTTCGATCAGTGAGTTGTTCGCTATTTTGCTTCGTTCCGGTGTCGGAGGAGAGACAGCTTTGGAGTTGGCCCGGCGAATCCTCGCTGATAATAACAACGACTTGAACCAATTGGCCAGACGCTCGGTCAGGGAGTTGATAAATAAGTATAAAGGGGTAGGCATGGCTAAGGCCACCGCTATTGTTGCAGCGATAGAGATCGGACGGCGTCGGCGGCCTGAGACCAAAAGAATGAAATCGGTGATCCGCTTTAGCAGGGAAGCTTATCGGTATATCCGCTCTTTTATCGAAGACTTGGATCATGAAGAATTTTGGGTCATCTATCTGACACATTCCAACCAGGTGAAAGGATGTGAATGCTTATCGTCGGGAGGAATGGACGGAACGGTGATCGATGTCAGATTACTTTTCCGGGGGGCTTTAGACATGAAAGCCACTTATATCGTTATTGCCCATAATCATCCGGGAGGCTCTTTGGTCCCTAGCACATACGACGAGTTGATTACCCGAAAAATCTATGAGGGAGGACAACTGCTCGATATCAAGCTCTATGACCACATTATCGTCGGAGAAAATGCCTATTACAGTTTTGCCGATGAAGGCAAATTGAACTTTTCCAGGAAAAAACAATAAACAGACCGGTTTGGGTGCCACATTGTCAGCAAAAACTGCCGCATTAACAGAATGACAACCACGCCTGTCAGCGGTTTGGTATTGGCAAAGTTTTTGCTTAGTTTTGCTTTAGCAATTTTTATAGTATCCGGGGATACTCTATTTGCGTAATACTTGTTGATAAGATAGTGTAAATAATTAAAATAAACGCCATGTCTAAAGATGTAAAGGATACTGAAGCACAGGAAGAATTGAAAGATAAAGTAAACGCCGGGGATGTAAAAGAAGAGAAAGAAACCAAAGAAAAACACGCCAAAGCGAAAAAAGAAGATAAAGACCAGAAAATAGAAGAACTGGGACAAAAATTGTCTGAAATAAATGATAAATACCTGCGTTTGTCGGCTGAATTCGATAACTATCGTAAACGTACCCTTAAAGAAAGAATGGAATTGACGAAGAACGCAGGAGAACAAATTCTGGAAAAAATCCTGCCTGTTATGGACAATTTCGAAAGAGCTCTGAAAAGTATGGAAACGGCCGAAGATGTGCCGGCTTTACGCGAAGGAGTTGAATTGATCTATGCCAACTTCAGGGATTTCTTATCTCAGCAGGGAGTGAAAGAAATGGAATGCCTGCATACCGATTTCGATCCTGAATTGCAGGAAGCGGTAACGAAGATTCCGGCTCCTGCCGAAGAGTTGAAAGGAAAAGTCGTCGATTGCATTCAGAAAGGATATACCTTACATGATAAAGTAATCCGTTTTCCTAAAGTAGTTGTCGGTGAATAATAAATCCACGATTGGAACAGAAGGTGTGTCTGGAAATTCGGATTTTGGATTACAGCGGTAACCCCAAATCCGGAACCTATAATCAAATATAAAAGTAATGGCTGAAAAAAGAGATTATTACGAAGTGTTGGGGGTGGCTAAAAATGCTGAAGCGGCCGAGATAAAAAAAGCTTATCGGAAGCTCGCTTTACAATATCATCCTGACAGAAACCCGGGAGATAAAGAAGCAGAGGAAAAATTTAAAGAAGCGGCAGAGGCTTATGATGTATTGAGTAATGAAGAAAAGCGCCGTCGCTATGATCAGTTCGGACATGCCGGAATGGGGGCAGGAGCCGGAGGTTTCGGCGGGGCAGGAATGAGTATGGACGACATCTTCGCACATTTCGGAGATATTTTCGGTAGTTTTGGTGGCTTCGGTGGTTTTGGAGGCGGAGGACGTTCAGCCAGACGGGTGAATCGGGGAACCAACCTGAGAGTGAAAGTGAAGATGACCCTGGAGGAAGTGGCTACAGGCGTAGAAAAGAAAATCAAAGTAAAGAAATATGTTGCTGATACCCACTGCCACGGTACCGGAGCAAAAGACGGTAACTCTTTTTCCACCTGTTCCACTTGTCATGGTACCGGACAGATCACCCGGGTACAGAATACCATCCTGGGTGCTATGCAAACGACATCTACTTGTCCCACTTGTGAAGGAGAAGGCAAGATAATCAATGAGAAATGTTCCCATTGTAACGGAGAAGGTGTTCAGCTTTCCGAAGAAGTGATCACCTTGAATATCCCGGCCGGAGTGGCTGATGGCATGCAGTTGTCTTTGAGTGGAAAAGGAAATGCTGCCCGTCGGGGAGGAGTAAACGGTGATCTCATCATATTGATCGAAGAAATCGAACATCCCGAGTTGGTGCGCGATGGAAACGATCTGTTATATAATACCTTCATCGGTTTCCCCGAAGCTGTATTGGGCGATTCCGTCGAAATCCCGACACTCGAGGGGAAAGTAAAAGTGAAGATAGAACCCGGTACACAACCCGGAAAAATCCTGCGCTTGAAAGGGAAAGGAATTCCCGACATCAATGGGTATGGTAAAGGAGATTTGTTGGTCAAAGTGAATGTCTGGATTCCCAAAAATCTTTCTAAAGAGGATAAAAAAACTATGGAGGATTTGAAAGAACGTAGCTTCTTGAAACCGTCCAATGTCGAAAATAAAAAAGGATTTTTCCGCAAGGTAAAAGACTTTTTCGAATAAAAATCTCAAATACACGACCTGAATGATCACACTGACCCAGCTGGAATATATCGTTGCTATCGATGAATATCGTCATTTTGCTACAGCTGCAGAAAAATGTTTCGTAACCCAGCCCACTTTAAGCATGCAGATAAAAAAGCTTGAAGATGAGCTGGGAGTCATCATTTTCGACCGTTCGAGACAACCTGTCGTACCGACCGATCTCGGGGCAAAATTAATCGAACAGGCACGTATGACCTTATCCGCTACGCAACGGATAAAAGAGATCATTCAGGAAGAACAGCAAGAGGTCGAGGGAACACTGAAAATCGGAATCATACCGACACTGGCTCCTTACCTGTTACCGGTTTTCATCGGGCCCTATATCCGCAAATATCCGGCAGTAAAAGTCGAGGTCGAAGAATTGGTTTCCGAAGAGATCATTCGCCGGCTGAAACGTGATATGCTCGATGTCGGCTTATTCGTTACCCCTTACCACGACGAAAAAATTGTCGAGCGTCCCGTATTCTACGAAGAGATGTTGGTATATGCACATCCTGATAGCGAATTGCTGAAGAAAAAAGAAGTCGGGCATGAAGATATCGTTACCTCTGACATTTGGATGCTGGGAAATGGCCATTGTTTCCGTAATCAGGTCGTCAACCTTTGTGAAATGTCTGCGAGCCAGCATAAGAATCTGCCTTTCGAGTTCGAAAGTAATTCCCTCGAAACGCTGATGCGGATTGTAGATGTGGAAGGAGGCTTCACTTTGATTCCTGAACTGGCCTTGCAATATATGTCGCCCGAAAAAAAGAAACAGGTCAGGTCTATCGCTAATACGAAGCCTCTGCGCGAAGTAAGTGTCATTTATTCCCGGCATTTCACCAAACAACGTTTGATAACTTTGCTTTGTGATGAGATTAAATCCGTAGTTCCTGCGCATATGTTGAAGCGGGATAGGGGAATGATCGTCGAGTGGAAAGCAGAAAAAAATGAATAGTATTAAATAGAGGGGAAAGGAAATTATGGATCTGATCAAAAATAGTTTTTTAGAAGCACAGCAGGTGCTGGAAGCTTTTATTTCCGATGAGAAAAATCTCGGACAAGTAAAAAATGCCGGAGATCTGCTGGTAGATATGTTCCGGCAAGGGGGAAAAGTGTTTAGTTGTGGCAATGGAGGGTCCTTGTGTGATGCCATGCATTTTGCCGAAGAACTCACGGGACGTTTCCGTCATGAGCGGGCTGCCCTGCCGGCCATTGCAATTGCCGATCCTTCCCATTTCACCTGTGTATCGAACGATATGAGTTTCGACTCGGTTTTCTCGAAATACCTCGAGGCTTTGGGTAATCGGGGAGATGTGCTCTTAGCGATCAGTACTTCCGGTAACTCTTCCAATATACTACAGGCCATCGACACTGCTCATGTCAAAGGAATGAAGGTGATCGGACTGACAGGAAAGACAGGAGGAAAAATGAAAGAAAAATGTGATATAACTATCGTAGTACCCTGGAATAAGTATAGCGATCGTATTCAGGAAATACACATCAAAATCATTCATATTTTGATAGAATATATCGAACAAGCATTATTTAACACCAATAAATAAATTTAACACAAAAGTAATATGGGTAATAAGATTAACGACCCGATAGCTCGTCTGATGGGATTGAGATATAAATCACATCCTTGGCATGGTTTGGAAGTAGGTGACGATGCTCCGGAAGTGGTTACTGCATTTATAGAAATGGTACCTACAGATACAGTAAAGTATGAATTGGACAAAGTCAGCGGATACATCAAGATCGACCGTCCTCAGAAGTATTCGAATGTGGTACCGGCTCTCTATGGCTTTATCCCGCAAAGTTATTGCGGTGGTTTGGTCGCCGAATATGCGATGCAGCAAACGCAGCGGACAGATATTCAGGGCGACTGTGACCCCTTGGATATTTGTGTACTGACAGAAAGAACTATCTCGCACGGAGATATCATTGCCCGGGTACGTCCGATCGGTGGCTTCCGGATGCTCGACGGTAATGAGGCAGACGATAAAATCATTGCTGTGTTGAAACACGACGCTACGTACAACGTATATAATGATATTTCCGAATTACCGCACATTGTCGTTGACCGTTTGAAACACTATTTCCTCACCTATAAAGATATGCCGGGTGAAGAAGGCCAGCGTAAGGTCGAGATTACTCATGTTTATGGCAGGGAAGAAGCTTATGAAGTGATTCGCCGGTCTCTGGAAGACTATAAAAACCATTTCGAAGGTTTGGAGGATATTTTGAGCCGGGTGTGATTTACGGTTTAAACGGATAAAACAGGGAAAACGGAGAAAGCGATTGTTGCCGATACTATCCATAAAATAGTGAAAATGAAAACTACAGGAAAAATCTTGTAGTTTTTTTTTGCTATCGAATGGTTTTACTTTTCCTCCTGCTCTTGTCTTTAGCTATGGGTGTGTCGAATGAAACAAGATTATCGATTATTTCCGGATAACGCATTTTCGATTCTTTGAAATAATTATTTAGTTTTGTAGGGAAATATGCTCTGCAATGGAACGGGTGGAATTTTTAGAAGGAGTTAACCGTAAGGAAGATAAGGCCTGGGATGAGCTTTATCAATATTTCTATGCCCCTTTATGTTGTTATTCCGCCAGGATTACCCGGAACGAGAATGCCGCAGAAGACATTGTACAAGGATGTCTGGTCCGCCTCTGGCATTCTTCCGTCTGTTTCCGGGAGATCAAAGTTATTACCTCCTATCTTTACCGTTCTGTTTACAACGCTTCACTCAATTTTGTACGATCTCAGCAAAGAGCCCGGAGACTTCACGAAGAATGGATGGATAGGGTCCTCGAAGATGAGGAAGAAGGAATGGCAATGGCTTTAGAAGAAGAAGCCATTACCCGCTTTTATACTGTCGTTTCCGGTTTACCTGAGCAACAAAGGGAGATCCTTTTACTTTGTATGAAAGGCGAAAAGGTAAAAGAGATCGCTGCAAAGCTCGGTATCTCGGAAAATACCGTAAAGACCCAGAAAAAAAGGGCCTACCATTTTCTGCGTGAGCAACTGAGCGAATTGTGGGCCATTGTTTTGCCTCTGCTTTTCGGTTATTAACACATTTTTTTTCATTTTTTGTCACCCGTTTCCCGTGTCGTGGTGTCTGTTAGTGATTTTAAACCAGAAAACATGAAATGGGAAGAAATAACAGACCGTTCGAAAGTTGCCGTAGAAGAGGCGTTGTCCGGTTTATTGGGTGAGGAAAAAGCAAGTGGAACCCGACAGGACCCACTGGTCGGAAATTTACAGGATGCCGATTATTTGATGACCAAACTACAGGCCCGGGAGCGCTATCGGAGCTATGACGCTTTCCGGCAGATGAAAAGCCGGGAAACCAGAAAAAAACACTTACGGTATCTGGTCCGGATAAGTGTTGCAGCCTGTTTGGTGATAGCTTGCGGGTTATTGT
>NZ_LARE01000009.1:0-70958 GCF_000980245.1 Odoribacter sp. N15.MGS-14 | reverse complement strand
TATGAGGAGTATGACGAGGAAGAAAAGATGATTTTCGGTATTGTGCGGGTCGGTGAAAAATCCCTGACCTATGGAGGAAAAAATTTGCAGGAAGTGAAAATGGATTTTAAAAGAGTAATCGAAGAAGCTATAAGTTAGCGGTAGGAAAGAAAAGCTAAAAAAGGGGTTCCCTTGTCCGGTGACGGATAAGGGAATTTTTTTGTTGATGATTTTCCAAACCTTATTGATAAAAAATGCGAATACTAGTGAAAAAACGAATCTTTCTAACCTGGAAAATTTATGAGACAAGAAATGGAGAAAACGGTTTTGAAAGGAAGACACGGAGGTTGGTCGATATGGCTATCTGTAGCTTTCGGAATGGTATGGCTTTTATTGCTTCCCGGACAGTCGGTGGCTAGGGTTCCGGGCAGTAGGGACAAACAACAGAATGCGGAAACGTTGCGGGTTGTTCACGGTAAGGTAACGGATGAGAACGGAGCTCCGATTGTGGGGGCGAATGTTTGGATAAAGGGGACTATGGTAGGAGTGGCTACCGATGTCAACGGGGATTATACCTTGCGGATAAACCCTGAGGCGAAGACGTTGAGTGCTTCATTTATCGGTTATTCAGAGGCGGAGAAGACGATTATGCCGGGAATCGAGGTTTATAATTTTACTTTAAAGCCGGAAGCCAGGAAGCTGGACGAGGTTGTGGTGGTCGGGTACGGTACTACCCGGCTCAGGGATTTAACCGGTTCGGTATCTTCTGTCGGGGCTGCTGATCTGGAAAAGGAACCGGTGATGAATGTCGCTTCTGCCTTGCAGGGGAAAGCGCCGGGGGTTCAGGTGTCTATGGCTTCGGCGAAACCCGGTGAACCGGTGAAGATCCGGGTGAGGGGATCCACTTCGTTGGAAGGTACCAATGAACCTTTGTATGTGATCGACGGTATTCCGGCCGAACAAGCCGATATGATCGCCATAAACCCGGATGATATTCAGTCGATCGATATATTGAAGGATGCTTCGGCAGCGGCTATTTATGGGTCGAGGGCCGCTAATGGCGTGGTATTGATTACAACCAAACGGGGGATACAGAATGAAAAGCCTCAGCTGAATCTGAAGTATTTTACCAATTTCGATACCCAGATAGAGAATTTCAGCATATTGAATGCGAATGAATTCCGGAATGTCATGATGGATGCTGCAATCAATACGTTAAAAGTGGATCCGACCAATGAAACGGCTTTGAGCATTAAAGAAGGGACTATCCTGAAGGATGCCGATACAGATTGGTATAAACTATTGTCACAGAAAGCTTCAACGAACAGTGTGGAGCTTTCGGTGAGGGGAGGAAGTTCAAGACTGAAATATTTTACTTCCTTCGGGATGAGTTTCCAAAATGGAGTATTGAAAGGGGATGACCTGAAACGGTATACCGGGCGGATCAACCTGGATTGGGATGTGACTTCGGTATTGAAATTCGGTACCAATGTAAGTTTGGCGTATACCGATCAATCCCAGGAAGGACAAGGGTTGTGGCAGATCAAACAGTTTCGTCCGGATGTCCCGGTTTATGCAGAGGACGGTAGTTATTATAAGATCGGTACGACAGATAATCCGGTGGCCAAAACGAAGATTACCAACCGGAACGATGTTTATCGGTTTAATGGGACGGTATTCGGAGAGGCCCAGATTATTCCGGGACTTCGTTTTCGTTCAACTTTCTCTGTAGCTAAGAACTTTAATTTCACCCACCAATATTATCCCAGTTTTTTACAGGAAGGTAATTATTATAACAATTATACCGGTAAAGCTGTACGGGGAAGTAGCGAATCGGTACGTACCCTTTGGGATAATACATTGAAATATGAGGGGACATTTAAGGAGATACATGCTTTGGATGCTTTGTTCGGAGTCTCGTTCGAGCGTTACAAGGCTGGTGATTTCAGTGCTACCGGTGTCGATTTTCCGATGGACAAAATCTTGAATAACCTGAGTAGCGCTACAACTCCTTACGATGTAAGCGGGAATTCGTCCGGAAACGGACTGATTTCGGTCTTCGGACGGTTTAACTACCAATTGATGGAAAAATATCTTTTCACTTTTACGGCTCGTTTCGACGGTTCGTCGAAATTCGGTTCGCACAATAAATACGGTTTTTTCCCCTCGGGGGCTTTTGCCTGGAAAATCGATCAGGAACCTTTCATGAAGGATATTGAAGAAGTGAACGAATTGAAATTAAGGCTTTCGGCCGGAGTGACGGGAACACAGAATATCGGTAATTATAACAATAAGGATCTTTATGGCCCGAACGATTTTCTGGGAAAACCGGGAATTATCCCGACAACCCTGGGAAATAACGATTTACGCTGGGAACGGACCAAGCAATTCGATATCGCTGTCGATTATGCTTTGCTGGATTACCGGTTGAGCGGATCTATCGGCTGGTATTATAAGAACACCAACGACCTGTTGTGGTATATCGATTTTCCGACTTCACTGCAACCCTTCAGCGGGATGTATAAAAATGTCGGACGGGTACAGAATAAGGGATTCGAGTGGATCGTCGATGCAAAGATTTTTAGGGAGACGGAGGTGAAATGGGACGTTACTTTTAATCTGGCCGTTAACCGCAATAAGGTGAAATCTTTGGTATCCGAAGGGGCACAGGATTGGGCCGGTAAAGGTGTGGTACAGGGAAGCGGTACCGAAGTACTGGCCGAAGGACATCCGGTGGGAGCTGTTCTGGGGTACCAGACCGACGGTATATTCCAGTCCTGGACACAGATCGAGGAATATAATAAAAAGGCACAGGAGCTGAGTAACGGGACTGCCACTTATTATTATAGCAGCGAGACCAAACCGGGACAGATTATTTACCGGGATGTGAATGGAGACGGGCATATCAGCGTGAAAGACCGGGTGATCATTGCTAATCCGGAACCGAAATTTCAGGGGGGATTTTCTTCCAATGTGTCCTGGAAAGATTTATCCCTGTATCTGATGTTCAATTATTCGGTAGGTGCAGAACGCTTGTATAACAATACTTTGCAAAATATTTCCGGTTCGTTGAACAACCTGATCGATTATAACCTTTACAACCGTTGGTCCGAACAGAATACGTCTTCCCGTTTACCGGCTTTATATGTCGACGATCCGGTTCCGGCGACGAATAATCTGGAAGTACACAAAGCTTCTTATTTGAAGCTGTCGCATTTGCGGATCCAGTACAATTTGCCGGTATTGTGGGATGCCAGGTATTACAAAGGGGGACAGGTATATTTCGCTATCGCCAATCTTTTCACTATCACCCGCTATCCGGGAATCGATCCGGCAACGGTAGGTAGTGCTACGGCTAACTACGGAGGAAATTACGATAGTGATATTTATCCGGGTGTCCGTTCTTATACAATCGGGTTACGACTTAATTTTTAATTATTAGCACGAATGCTTATGAAAAAGATATTTATCCTTTTGATGGTCGGTAGTCTGCTGTTTTCCTGCCAGATTACGGACGTCCTGAACCAGGAGCCTCCGCATAATCTGACTCCTGATAATGCGATTACGGATGAAAAGTCGGCAGAAACCGCTTTGACCGGTATTTATGGAGAACAGATCGGGTATGAGTCTTATATGTCGATCGGAAATCATGCAATGACTGCCGGTATTTTGCAAAGAAACGACAATCCCGGCGTGGTTGTGAGTATCTATTATATCGAAAACCGTTTGCCGGAACTGAATCTGGTGGGGGCGGCATATACTCCTTTTTGGGATGCTTTTAATACGATTATCAATTCGTCGACGAAATTACTGGCTGTTTTGGAAGGAATGAGCGATAATCTGTTTACCGATGGACGGAAAACCACCATGATGGGAGAGATCCGGTTTCTGCGGGGGTGGTATATGTTCGATTTGTTGAGGATGTTCGGGGAATATGATAAATTGGACAGTAAATATGGGATGATCATCCGGGAGACTCCCCCTACTTCCGATGATGTCTATAAAGCCCGTTCGACGGTTCAGCAGACGTATGATTTTATCCTGAAGGATATCGAGTATGCTATATCGAACGCCCCGGATTTTACTTCTTCGGATTTTGCGTCGAAAATGGCTGCCAAGGCTCTTAAAGTGAAAGTACTTTTCTATATGGGGAAATACAGTGAGGCTTTAGAGGCTGCCAATACGTTTATCGGTGACGGAGAACGGGCATTGGTGGCCCCCTATTCGGCTGTTTTTACTGATTTTTCTAATCAGGAGCTGATCTATACCCGGGGATTTGCAGGGACAGATGAAGTGAAATATCAGGCCACGCGGGTACAGGCGTATTATAATGAGGGGAAATGGGGACCTACGGAGTCTTTTATGGAACTGGTCGGGGACGATCCCCGGAAAACGGTTATCCTGAAAAATGGAGTCGGGGATGTTTTCGGACCTCAGCAGACGATTCGGAAAGCTTCGAATGCAGAAGGAACAATGCCCACTTACCTGATGCGTTATTCAGAGATTTATATGATGAAAGCCGAATGTGAAGCCCGTACCGGGAAAGGAGATCCTTTGGCTACCCTGAATGCTTTACGTTCCGGTCATGGATTACCGGCTATTACGGGAGTGACCGATATATTACAGACGATCTATCAGGAATGGATACTGGAAATGGGGTTCGAGAATGGGCATGAATGGTACGCTACCTGGCGGATGGGAGTGGATCAACTTCTGGAAACCAATCGGGCTGTGGCTGAAAAAATGGCTACTGCCGCCGATCCCGAATTGTATAAAGCCAATTTGCCTTATAAACGGATTTATCCGATTCCTTCGAGCGAAATCAATGCCAATAAGTTGATGGAACAAAATCCGGGGAATAATTAATGGCCTGATTCAGGACTGGGTTTTTGTGGTTGAAGAGAGAATCGTGATAAAGTGGATTTTATTGCGATTCTCTTTTTTGTCGGAAAATAGCCCGGTACCCCCGTCTCCGTCCTTTATTGTTAAATATTATACAGTTGTTGGAAGGAAAGTTTACTCAAACGTTTTCCTTTAAAATTTTCACGTTTCTTTAACAAACCGGCCGGTTTTCGTATATTAATTCTTAATATTGTACCTGAAAATATGAAAGACAGAAACCTATGATGACTGTAATGATGAAGTTGACGGACAATAATTTTAAACGTAAAGTTACGTTGCGGGCTTCTGTTGGCA
This sequence comes from Odoribacter sp. N15.MGS-14, assembly GCF_000980245.1. Classification (NCBI taxonomy): domain Bacteria; kingdom Pseudomonadati; phylum Bacteroidota; class Bacteroidia; order Bacteroidales; family Odoribacteraceae; genus Odoribacter; species Odoribacter sp. N15.MGS-14. The sequence goes on along the minus strand of NZ_LARE01000009.1, from coordinate 65,783 downwards.
TAGGGGAAAATATAATAGAATAAAGAAGCTCGCTGAAAGGCGGGCTTTTTTTTGCGATAAAAGTGAAGAGGTTCGAACTGACCGGTTTTGTCATGAAAAAAAGAGTAGAAATTAAAACCATACAATGAAAATCAAAGGAGAACCGAGGGCATTTCTGAGTAATGAGGCCCGACAATTACTGAATCTTTACGAATCGTTAGGGGAACGGGCAGAGATTTTTTTGCCGCGTCATATTTATGACAATCTGACCAGTTTTGTGAAGCTTTGTTTTGAAGAACCCGATGACCCGGCTGTCCAGCAGTCGGAGATCAACCGTTATTTGTTGAAGTTCCGGGAAGATATTCCGGGATATACGGATGTTGCTTTGATGCTTTGTCCGCATCATCCTTCCAAAGCTTTCGAATTGAGTGGAAGGCGGGGAGAGTTTGTGAAGAAGATCGATGAGTTCCTGGATACCGAAGCAGTAAGTCCTGATTCCAGAGTTCTCTTGAAAAATATTAAAGACACTCATGATTTTTCGGTAGGAACTCCTCCTGTGCGCAGTAGCCATATCGAGTTTATCTCCCAGGTACAATTGGGCGGGCAGGTACGCGATTTGCGGAAATACCGGGATGTGATCGGGGTGACCGGTGACCTGAACGAAGCGCATTGGAATTATTTGATGGATACTTTGGAGCAGATGATCGGCCAGAGTACCCATTATACAACCGGGGCTGAGAAGGCCGACTTTCTCAACCGGATGCGTTGGGCGGTGAATTTCAAGGGACTGAACGGTATGATTACGACGGTGGTTTCGGGAAATGCCGATAAAGCGGTCAGTCTGCTCCGGGGAGAAGTATTCGGTAAGAATAGTGTACAAGTGTTGGAGAATCCTTCTACCGAAGAATTGTTCGAACAGATGAGGGTGGATACAACCTCGGTCTTTGTGGTGAAAGCCCGGCATATGCGGGTGAATCCTTTCTCCGGTGAAAAATGGTTTCCTCTGCTGACCCGTCTGGTGATTGTCGACGATTCGCGGGAATCGAGGAGTTCCAATACCTCTCTGGTGTTCTGTTTTCATAACGGGATTATCCATACACTGAATAAGGTACATACCAAGAAATTGGGTTCTCCGGCCAATACGCAATTGAACTTGCGGTTGATTCTGGAAAATGTGAATCCCTCTTTCCTGTCAGAATTCCGGGAAAAAATCGAGCTGCAAATCAAAGCCTACGAGAAAGAGATCAATCAGATTCTGACCGAACAGATCGGGACTACCGGGGATGCGGTGAAACGGTTGAATGTGTTTAAACTGGATATGTTCTCCAGGAAGATCGTTCAGGATAAATATTCCCTGGAAAAATTACGGGATTTTATTTATTTTCTGGAGAATTGCCATAAAGAAGAAAAACGACAGGCACAAACCCGTGAACTGATCGATGAATTCGAAAGCCGGATCCGGCAATACTTTTATTCGGATTGCCCCCAGATTCAGGTGTTGAGTGTATTGGAAGGCGGCGGACGCAACCAGATCCGTACTTATGGACGTTATCTGCTGCAAAAGCCTTTGCACCGACTGGAAGATAAGGTGTATAAAGCTTGCCGGTTGATCCTGAATATTATCCCCAGCAATTATGAACGTACCCTGAAGAATCACTTTCATAAGAATTTCGGCATCAACCTGTTTTTAGAGAAATATCAGGCTTATATCACGAAGATAGATAATGATGCTAACAATAAAGGCCGTTACGATAATTTCCTCAATGACCTGGGGATCCGGGAAAAATACCGGGCCTTGCCTGTGGAGGATCAGCAAATCGTGAAAGAATTCTTATCGGCTTTAGGCAATCTGGAACAGACTTCGGTTTCCGATTCGGTACAGATGATTATCCGGGATCTGTTGTTTCATCCCAATGGAAAGCCGAAACCTTATATTATTTACAATGCGATGCAGGCTTGGGAATATAAGGATTTGCTGCCTGACGATACTTTCGATATCAATCCTTTCGATATCGAAATCGAGAATTTGCCTGACGGGCGTTTAGCCTATGAACGGCTGACGGATAAATTACTCCGTATCAAATCGACGCTGGCTTTATTCGACGATAGTGGCAGCCTTTGGGATTTGTTTTGTGAGAATACGACGATTCTGATCAACGATCCGAATAATCCGACCGGTTATACGGATTTCAATACCGAAGCTTTGAATTCGTTCCTGAAACTGATGAATACTTGTAAGATTACTCTTTTTCTCGACGAAGCTTATGCCGACAGTGTGAAGGTTACGGATAAACATATGCCGAAATGGCGTACGATCTCGCGGTATATCATCAATAATATCAATGCCCAGGCCAATATCCGGGCGGTATCATCGTTATCGACCACCAAGAATTTGTCGGCTACGGGCGATCGGTTAGGGGCTTTAGCGGTGACCCCTCAGGCTGCTGCGGTCGCTGCTTTTGTGCGTCAGCTGAATTCCTGTTCGCACGGCAATAACAACTCTTTACTGATGTTGAATAATTTGCTGGAGACGGCACAGGTAGCTAAAAAAATAAAAGATACGCTGGAAAGCGAGTTACCGAAAAATGCTTCCCGCTTTAAGATCAAAGAGACACTGATCCGGTTTATCAATGAACAGATCGGACGGATTGAAAAATCGAACGCCAATAGTGTTGCAAACCGTCAGTTGCATAAGACCGCCGGATTTGAAGGTAGCCCGTTGTACCTGTTCCTGCTGGATGAGCTGGTAGCTTTGGATAAACTGGATATATTGGCCCTGCCGGACGATTTTAAATACCATAACGAACCTTTCTTCGTTTATTACCAGAGACGGTTGGTGGAAAATCTGAACCGTTTCCGGGTGAATAAGAATTTCCGTTCAGAATCGATGTTACGGATGAGTTGGGCAAAAGAGGTGGCTCAACGGGTTGTAGCTGAATTCGAAGGGACGGAAGTCAGTTGGTTGCCTTCGGATGGTTCTTATTTGTTTAACTTCCGGGTGGGGGAAGGGTTTTCTTATGCCGATCTGCTTTGTTTCTGCCAATATCTGGCGTTACACCGGGGGATTGCTGCTGTGCCCTATCCTACCGGTTTGGTCCGCTTTGCTATCGGAGGTTTTCTTGCCGATACCGAGGAGAGTAAGCAAGTGTTTAAATATGAACTGGAAGACGGTTTTACCATTTTTATGAAATATTGGACACTGTTTGCGGCTAAGCGGTTGGATGCGGCTTATAAGGAGGTGGAAAGCCATACGATTTTGGATGAGATTTTCGCTTATACTAAAATTCAGGAATTGATCGATACGATTATCGGCGATTATCCTTTATCCGCTAAATACCGGAAAGACAAAGCGCCTTCTTTGCAGATCCGTGATATCCGGACCTTGTACCATGCCTCTCCCGAGCGTAGCGGGGTGAGCATTACGACGATCGACCGGTCGGTAAATTCGGTCATCGAATTACATGGCGACAAGATCGGTTCTTGCCGGGATGTATTCGAGTTTATCCGGAGTGCTGCTTTTACGAAGGTATATGAAAATTTACTGGCACAGATTTATAAGCAAGTGCCGGCCATTGCCGACCTGGATTTCAATACGGTAAGTTCGAAATACAGTAAGGCGGTGATCCTGAAATATATCACTAATAAGAAGACGTTCCAGCCCAACTATAATGTACTGGACGATCCGATGGAGAAAAATGTGATGCGGGAAATTCTGATTGAAATGGAGCATCTTCTGTTCTCGGATAGTAAAGTGAAGATTTTAGCTATCGATGCAACCGGAAATCCGGAGTTGGATAAATCGAAATTGGAAGGAATCAATGTGATTATCAAGAAATATATCCGGGAAATTTTATTGCATTTCAATCTGCCGTTTGAAAAAGACAGCCTCGAACCCAGCCGCAAGGAGATTGTCCGGGTAGCCGGAGAAACATTCGAGGAAATCACCGGTATTCGGTTGAGTGACCTGAACCTGCAAATCTGGGTAGATGAATTTATCAACCGTCTCCGCGCTCTGCCCGAATTTAAAGAGACGTTGCTGGCTCAGAAGTGTATGGGGTATATGATGGATTCGATCGCTTCGGGGATGAACAAAGAAAATTTGCCGGTAACCGATAAGATCCTGTTTCTGTATTTATTACATAACGATCATTCTTTCTATCGGCTGGTATCGGCCAAATTGAAGTATTTCAGCGATAAGATCGGAGCTTGTGCGGACAGGGAGGTGAAGATGTTTACAGAGGAGTTTATCACCGAGATATTACCCACCCAATTGAAGGAAATCAACGATTATATCATGCGGCGCCGGGATATTAAGGTGGCTGAGAAAGAGATCCACCGGGTGAGCCGGAAAGTGGTGTTGTTCTATATCAGCATGATCAAGCGGACAAAAGGAACCGATTATTACAAGCGCTATACCCATACGATGGTCCGGCTGGTGGAGACGGCTTTTATGAAACAAAATTCCAGTGTCAACGAGATGGTACAGCACGGTATTTCTATTTATAAAGATTTTGAAATGGAGAATAAGGTGCTGGAGACTTTCGAAGATGGACGGATCGCCTGGATCAACGAACTGATGCAGAAATGCGGTGTCATTTCTTCCGAGCAGCCGGTGCAGGAGCATACCCGTATCGTTACGGATGCTAAGAAACGGGAATATCCGTTCCACAAAGTGGATCGTCCGGGGACTATTTCGAAAAAGCGGCTTGGGGAGGCAGGACCGAACGATTATTTGAAGCTATTGGATTTGCGGCCCGATTCGTCTTTTTTTATCGGTCGTTTGGCCCGGTTTATCGCCAATATGGATTCGGACGATTATCGCTGTAAGGTGGTGAAACACGGCATGGTGAAGGAGCTGGTGATTTTCCAGAAGGGATATATGAAATACCTGACCGATAACTACCGGCTGAATTATACCGAAGACATTCCGATCGAAGATATCACCCGGTTCGTCCCGGATGTGATCAGTTTCCTGGGGGCTCCCGAAAAGCTGATTTCTTTCCCGCAGATCGGGTATTTCGATATACCGGGGCCGAACGGGAACATCAAGACGATCGTTACGCCGTTGAAACAGAAGGTAGATTATTTCGGGGATGTCAAGAAACCACGTCTGACGGTGATCAATGAGAAAATTAAAGAGATCGGCGGTAATCCGCGTCACGGTTCTTTGTTTGCCGTGGAAGAAAACGACGGTAGTATCTTTGTTATCGAGATCAATGGGGATAGTGGGGTAGGGAAGTCGGAAATGATCGCCGCTTTTATCCTGAAATGGTTGCGGAATAACCTCGAGGGGGTCCGTTCGGTAAAACTGATTGCGGGCGATATGTTCCATGAGTTTCAGGATGCCGAAGGTAATCTGTATGGGATCGGTACAGAGGTCGGTGATTTCTCACGGACGACGGATTTCGACCCGGATTATATCAAGTATTATAAGTATCTGTTTGAAAGTAGTGCCGACAGTAATGTCGAAGATCTCAATTCCCGGAGCACGGTGAGCGGTATGTGTGATATCACGATGCCTTATAAGATCGATATCATGCTGAGTGCCGGAAACTATTCGAAGGAGGAAGCAGGTATAACCCGGGTGGACAATCCTGAAAATTTCCTGTTGTATATGGATGCCCATGGGGAGAGGAAAGAGAAAGCGACCAGTCAGGATGGTCCTAATTTCCAGCGTACCTTGAAGCGTTATACGGCAGATAAGAATATTGTAGATGTGATTGCCCGTCATGGTAATTATCTGGATGATATTTTAGATTGGGATTATGTAGAAAATGAAAAGCAATATTATCTGGCTTCTTCGTTCAAATTATTGGATAAGATCGATATTACGGAAGTAGTCGGTCAGATTTTCGGCGGTAAGCAGTTTAAACGGGACGGGGTTGGGTATACCATCCAAACGGTCTCTTTCGATATGATACAGAACCGGTTTATTGCTACCGTATCGTATGGGGAAAGAGAAAGCCGGGAAATGATGATCGACCGGAAGATGTTCAGTGCGATTTTCGATTCTCTGGCCAGTACTCCGGGAGGGCAACCGTTTATTGCTGAGGAAGGACAGTTGGAATCGGTGATGAACCTGGTGAAAATCATGCGCGGAGGGAGCGACGGTAAGGGGAAAGCCCGGAATATTCAATGTGGTATGCTTTCAACGGAGATCGGCAAGAAAGGCCGGGAGATTACCGGACCTCAGAAAGCCGCTATGGAGCTGAAACGGATGATTCAAGAGGTACGGATTACCCGCCCGGAAATCAATGAAGGGAAAATTTGCGTGAAACGCCTGCTGAACGAGAAATATCGTCCTATTTTCAAAGGAGAAATGAATAGTTCGGAATTGTGGCGATATAATTTCTTTATCTATCAGCTGGAGAACATGAAGAAAGCCGACTATCGCCGGATGGACGATATCGACCGTAAGGTAGATATGAGTAATCTGGTGGATTTTGTACCTGTAGACCCGAAGAAAGAATTCAGTCCTTTGTTGGTGAATCCCAATCTGAATATCGAACTGAGTAGTTTCAGCGAGACGTTCGAGGAATTGATGAGTTTGCCGAATTATCCGGAATTTGCGTGTGAATTCGCCGAACATATGGAACAGTTGTATGTCGCAGAGGGATATAGTGAAGAAACGAATATCAATAATATGATCGTACAGTTGTTGCTTCTGGAGGGATATTGCACGACCGAGGACGTGGCTCGTGGTAGTGTCATTGAAAAAGTGAACCGGGAGACGATTGCCGCTGCCAAGTATGCGGTGGTTCGGTATTTGGAAGGCGAACGGGTGAAACGCGCTTCATCCGGTAAACCTGTCGAAAAGATCGCGGCTACCGGTACAGGTAAAAAGGTTGCTACGAAGGGGATACGTAAAAAGTAAAGTATCGGGATTTTGATTTGGGAAGCCGCTTCTTTCCGGGGAGCGGCTTTTTTTTGTTGTTATTTGTTGAAACCTGAAAACATTTTTTATCTTTGTATTATGATGAAGAATGTTTTGTTTTGTATATTAATGATTTATGTGGTTTGTGGCTGTCGGTCACAGCAACCGCAAGAGATTGTTCGGCTTGCTGTGAAAAGCTTGGATGAACTACAGTCTGTGTCGGCTGTCCTGGTCAGTAATGCTGCTTTTGACGGTGCGGAGTTATCGGATGAGCTGGCCAGTCGGATACCTTTTCTCTTTAAACAGGTAGTACGGGATTCGGGTACTTATTTTTTTACCTTCGAACAAATCGATAACCGGGTTTTCTACCGGAACGATCAGCCTTATATGGCTTGTGTATATCTGGATATGTTGCTTGGTACGCGTATTCCTGTTGAACCCGGTGCGAAAAGGTATGATTATTTTGCCCGGATCCAGGAGGAGCTCGATTTGATGCAGCAAATCCTGGATGGTAAGAAACTGCGTGAAGTTGCTTCCGATTCTTCCCGGATCGTCGATGTATGGGTGGAGCGGGCGCCGGATACGCTTTTTAACGGGCAGGATTGTTATGTACTCAAACGGCATAATGATGTCACGCTTATTCCCTCGAAAAGTAATAATGAGTCATGGAAAGCCAATGTAAGATATAAAGTGATGCATAGTTATAATACGTATGCTTTATTTATAGAAAAACATACAGGTTTGCCTGTTTACTGGTCTTATACCAATTCGGGAGATCAGGACGGCAGGAAAATTCCGGGAAACCGGAATACGGAATTTTTGGAAAATATGGAGCTGAAGGATATTCCGGACAGTTGTTTTTATCCTGCTCAGGCAGATAAAATTCGCTATGTCGCTTCTTTCGACGAGTTCGTGCAGGAGGTGAAGGTGGGTGATGAGGCTCCTGCTTATGAATTGACGGATGTCATGACCGGGAAAGTGTATTCCAACGTATCACTGCAAGGCAAGATCGTGGTGATGCAATTTACTTCTACCGGGTGTGTCGGATGTGTATTGGCCCAGCCGTGGATGAATAAATTATATGATCGCTGGAAAGAGCAGCCGGAGCTGTTTTTTCTGTGTGCCGGTCTGCTCAGTGAAAAGGATGCTAAGATTCAGGTTGAAAAATATGAGTTCGCTTATCCGATGACCACTTGTAATCAGGCTTTTTTCTGGTCGTTCGGAGTGCAGGCCATACCTTCTTATTATGTGATCGGAAAAGATAATCAGGTGCTTGCCAGACCACAGTCACACATCGATTTGAAGAATTTTTTAGACAGTTATTTTAATAAATAATTGCGGGGAGCCGGGTTTGTTATCAGGAAGAATGGTAGGCCACAGGAAATAGAACGGAAATTTTTGGTCAAGGGAGATTTCAAGTCACAGGCTTTTCAATCGGTACGGCTTATGATTTTGAAATGAAGAATAGGGTACTGGAGATTTTTAAAGATGGACAGGTCGCCTGGATTAACGAACTGATGCAGAAATGCGGTGTCATTTCCTCCGAACAGCCGGTGCAGGAACATACCTGTATCGTTACGGATGCTAAGAAACGGGAATATCCGGATCGTCCGGGAACTATTCCGGAAAAGCTGCTTGAAGAGACTGTTTCTGGAGGGATATGGCACAACCGAGGATGTGGCCTGTGGTAGTGTCATTGAAAAAGTGAATATCGTCATTATTTCGTCATATTTTTTTAATGTCGGCGTAACATTGGGTTCATAGCTTTGTCACAGTTAAAGACAAGGCTATGAATTTTTCTTTTATCCGGGATCGTAGATCATTTTCAGATTTTATTTTTATTCTGTGGGCAGGAGGAGCGGCCCTGCTTTCTTATTCGTTAGTATATGCATTGCGTAAACCTTTTACGGCTGCTACATTTGATGGGCTGAGTATTTGGGGAATGGATTATAAGGTTGTAGTGACTATTACTCAGATTTTAGGTTATTTGTTGGCCAAGTTTATCGGCATTAAATTGATTTCTGAGTTAAAGGGACAACATCGTTTAAAATTTATTTTGGGGGCGATTGTTTTAGCTGAGTTGGCTTTAGTCGGTTTTGCTATCCTGCCGTCTCCGGGTAATATCTTTGCTATGTTTTTTAATGGGCTGGCTTTGGGATGTATGTGGGGAGTGATTTTCAGTTTTATAGAAGGGCGGCGGGTAACGGATATGCTAGCCAGTTTATTGGGGATTAGCATGGTGATTAGTTCAGGTGCAGCGAAATCCCTGGGATTGTTTGTGATGGACCATTGGCAGGTCAGTGAGTTTTGGATGCCTGCCCTGATCGGTGGTTGTGCTTTGCCATGCCTGGCTTTATTGGGATATGTGTTGCAATCTCTGCCAAAACCTTCCGAAGAAGACAGGGCTTTGAAAGCAGAGCGGATGACTTTGGATGGAAGGCAACGCTGGGCTTTATTCAAAAATTATATGCCTTTTCTCTCTATTATTTTAGTCGCTAATTTTTTGTTGGTGGCTTTACGGGATATAAAGGAAGATTTTCTGGTGAAAATATTTGATGTTGCGGGGAGTGGTTATTCTTCATGGATATTCGCTCAATTGGACAGTATCGTTACTTTGATTATCCTGATTATCTTCGGATTAATGGTTTTTGTCCGTAATAATATGCGGGTTTTATTGATTTTATTGAGTTTGGTGATTTTGGGCATGCTGACCATGTCTTTTATTTCGTTGAGATATGAGGCATTGCAACTAAGTCCGGTAGTTTGGTTATTTATTCAAAGTCTCTGTTTGTATCTTGCTTATTTGTGTTTTCAGACTATTTTCTTTGATCGTTTTATAGCTTGTTTCCGTATCCGGGGGAATGTCGGTTTTTTTATTGTATTGATTGATTTCATCGGTTATTTAGGAACGGTGATTGTCTTAGCCGTAAAGGAATTTTTAAATCCGGATATCAATTGGTTATCGTTTTATAACCAATTGGCGGGTTATGTGGGTTTGGGATGCAGTGTATTATTTGTCGGTGCTTGGGTTTATCTGTACCGGCGGGCAAAACGAAGAGCGTCTGAAAAGGTGATGCCTCTGGAAACTGCTCATGCTTATTGATTGGTTTTATTCTAATTACAGTAATATTTGATTTAAGGACATGAAAAAAGTTAGTTGTGTCATTATGGATTGGGCCGGAACGGCTGTCGATTTTGGGTGTTTTGCTCCATTGAATGCTTTTTTGAAGGTGTTTCAGGAGCAGGGAGTGACGATCACTTACCGGCAAGCCCGTGAACCGATGGGATTATTAAAGATTGAACATATAAAGGCTATTTTGAAAATGCCTGAAGTGAGTGAAAGGTTTCGTACAGCACATGGACGGGAATGGAATCAGAATGATGTCACAATCATGTATCAGAGTTTTGAGAAACATTTGTTTGCTTCACTTCAGGATTTTACGACTCCTGTTCCGGGAGTTATAGAGACAATGGAACAATTACGTCGTGAAGGGATCCGTATTGGTTCAACGACAGGGTATACCGACGCTATGATGAAAATTGTACAACCCGGAGCTGCTGCTCAGGGATATACTGTAGATTGTCTGGTAACTCCGGATCATTTGCCTGCCGGACGCCCGGCTCCTTATATGATTTACCGGAACATGACAGAGCTGGCGATTCCTTCTGTTGACGAGGTGGTTAAAGTTGGAGATACTATCGCCGATATCCGGGAAGGATTGAATGCAAAAGTATGTTCTGTCGGAGTAATTACAGGTAGTAATGAGTTGGGGTTGACCGAGGAGGAATACAAAACTATGCCTGAACCGGAGTTATATACTTTGAAACAAGAGGTCAGAGAGCGGATGATGGCAGCCGGTGCACATTATGTGCTGGATAATATCCGTGAATTGCCGGACCTGATACATAATTTAATGAATAAAAAATAATAGGTGTATGAGAAATTATTTACTGTTGACCCCTGGACCGTTGAGTACTTCTGAGACGGTGAAAGAAGCCATGTTACAGGATTGGTGTACCTGGGATAAAGATTACAATGAAGGAATAGTTACTGTGATCCGGAAAGAATTGCTGGAGGTGGCAGGACTGGATGAGAAGGAATATACAACTGTGTTGCTACAAGGAAGTGGGACTTATGGCGTAGAGGCAACTTTGGGAGCTGTCGTGAAACCTACCGACAGGTTACTGATTATAGCGAATGGTGCTTATGGCAAACGGATGGCGGCCATTGCTGATTATTATAAACTGGATTATGTCATGGTGGCTTTGAAAGAAACGGAGCTGATTACCCCCGCAATCGTGGAGGAGGCTTTGAAAAATCATCCTGGAATCAGCCATTTGTCTTTGGTCCATAGTGAAACAACGACGGGTTTATTGAATCCGATTGAGGAAATTGCAGAGGTGTTGCGTGGACGCGGGATCACCTGGATCGTTGATGCCATGAGTAGTTTTGGAGGGATTCCTATCGATATGAAAAAACTGGGTATTGATTTTCTGGTTAGTAGTGCCAATAAGTGTATACAGGGAGTTCCGGGCTTTACCTTTGTTCTCGCTTCACGGGAAAAATTGCTGAAATGCAAAGGAGTTGCCCGTTCTTTGTCCCTGGATATTTATGCCCAATGGGAAGAAATGGAAAAAGGGCATGGAAAATGGCGGTTTACCTCACCGACTCACGTTGTACGGGCATTTTTTCAAGCTTTGAAAGAGTTGAAAGCAGAGGGAGGTATAGAAGCCCGTTACCGCCGTTATTGCCGGAATCATGAGGTATTAGTGGAAGGAATGCGGGCTATTGGTTTTTCCACCTTGCTGGAACCGGAAAAGCAGTCTCCGGTTATTACTTCTTTTCTTTATCCGGAGCCGGGTTTTTCGTTTACAGAGTTTTATGGGTTGCTGAAACAACAGGGCTTTGTCATTTATCCCGGAAAGGTTTCGGATGCTGATACATTCCGGATTGGTACTATTGGAGATGTATTCCCGGAGGATTTTGAAAGATTGACACAAGCTGTTGCGGCTATCAGACAGGTAAATTAAACAGGGCTGCCCGGACAAGTTTGACTTTTTTTAGTTTTTTGGCTGTTTAAGTGTTTCTTTTGCTTTAATTTTGTTGTAAAAGAAATCAATATGCCACAAGAGATAGAAAGAAAGTTTTTGGTCCGGGGAGACTTTAAAGCATATGCTTGCCAATCCTTTCGGATTGTACAGGGCTATTTGTCCTCCGTACCGGAAAGGACGGTCAGGATACGGGTGAAAGGTGAACAGGGCTATCTTACTGTAAAAGGTAAAAGTGATGTTCATGGAGTTACCCGCTATGAATGGGAAAAAGAGATTGCCAGGGAAGATGCAGAAGAACTCCTGAAATTGTGCGAGCCTGGGGTGGTTGACAAAATTCGTTATTTAGTGAAAGTAGGGGGGCATATTTTCGAGGTAGACGAGTTTCTGGGGGAGAATAAAGGGTTATTGCTGGCTGAAGTTGAATTAAAGCAGGAGGATGAACTTTTTGAAAAGCCGGAATGGTTGGGAGAAGAAGTGACCGGAGATCTGCGTTATTATAATGCAATGCTGGCACACCGGCCCTATCGAAGTTGGAAGTAATTCCGGATTTATGCATGCTTAACAGTTTGAGAGTTCGGTTATTCCATTGTCTGAAACTCTGATTGAAACAATAGAGTAACCGAACGATTCGAATCTGTATTTATTTCATTTTTTCTTCTAATTCGGTACTGAGGGGCAGGTGGTCCTGGAAGTGGACCGTGACATGGGTACCGTCGCAATAGGGTTTATTAGCGGATGCTCCGCAACGGCATAGGGTGACCCGGTTACGTTGTTCGTATTCGGTGCCGTTAGGTCCATTCACAGGAATACCTCCTTTGACCCAGAGCGGACCACTACATTCTTCCTGTGGGTCTTCGATCAGGCCTAAAGCCGGTTTTAAGGGGGGCTCATAAAATTTTTCCTCTTCTTTGTCCCAAAGTTTTAACCGGCCGGAGGGGCAGTACATGCTTTCGTGTACGGCCAGATCATGGGCTTCGGTGTTGTCGGAATCTTCCGTCAACTGCCAAACCGTTCCTCTGGCCATACAAAAACGGGCATGTACACAATATTCGGTGTTGTCGGCCAACTGAACTCTAGGACCGTCATACAGATCGGCATTCTCTAAAAGAGGGATATTGCCGGCGGTTAGCGTCGGATCCCAATCGGCATGGTGATGGGAACCGTCGCAATACGGATGATTTTTGGACTGACCACAGCGGCATAAAGCAGTGGGTTCGTTGTCGGTCGGGTATTTATGCCCTTTGGCATATTCCCAGGGGATTTGTTCTTTATTTAAAACGAAGATCTCTTGTTGAAGAGGGGGATTTCCATATACCAGATAGGGGCCGTCTGCTGTAATTTCAAGGTGATATTTCGGGTCAGGAGTAGGTGTACCCGGTTCGATTTTACGAGTGTTTTTTTCCATAATTAAACGTTTTAATGATACTTGTTATACTTAAATTCGGATGGAAAGTTCCGGGTTGACTGGGAGAATTTTCACCGGTATAAGTTTTGGAATAGAATTTGTTATAAATGTATTGTTTGGTTTATTAAAATATTTTACTTAATTTTACATAAAATATTGGATTCCTTTTGAAGGAATAAGTTATGAAAGTTTTGAAAATATTTAAATCGTTGTTATACAGGATTCTAATTCTTGTTTTGATAGGTTCTTTGGGAGCTTGTTCGGAGGAGTGTGGCTATGATTCTCATGCAGGTTATCAGTTAGGTAAACAAAATTTCGATTATTTGGAAGGTAATATGGCTTCTATTTTGTCGTTTTGGGATCTTGCTTTGAGAATGAACACGTATTTGACGGCCTTGGATGAGGAAGGAGAAGACCGGGTAGAAGAACTTTTCCCGGACTATCGTCTTCAACAAGTGGATGAACACGAATGGATCGGATGGAAGGGACAGGATTCGGTTTTTAAGGTTGTAACAGACGATCTGGCATTGACCACTGAGACAGCTCATTGGGAAATTGTGGGCTGCCGGGCTCCGTATGAGGGACAGCTCACCGTTTTGTGTTCCGGTTTAAGGACCTGGGTGTTTCATGTTTCCGCTTTGCAAAACCGGAAATGGATATCCGATGCCAGTCTGAAAATTAATTATAACGGAGAACAAACGCCCCGGAATTTTAACGATGGGGATTGGATTGTTTCCGGTGTGGGGAAGAGTATGACCGATGAGGAAGAAATACTGAATTTTGAAATTGCAGAATCGCTGATCCGTTATGCGGAGAGTCATTATCTTTTTGATAAAGGACTATTGTATCTGCGGTTGAAAAATAGGTTTTCTCCGAAAGAAGAGATTGTTAAGGCTGAGATGAAGACACTTCCGGGAAGTGACCGCTCTTTGCAAATCACCTATAAAGGAGAGGTTTATTCTTATTGATGGTTACAGAGGTTTCCCCCCGGCAACATCGGTGGCCGGGGGAATAGGTAAAATCAGTATAGTTCCTGTAAAACAGCATCCAGGGCGGCTCCCCGCATTTCGGTTTTAAAGATACGGCCTTCTTTATCGAGAAGGATACAAGTGGGGACTCCTGTGATATTGTATTTTTGGGCGACAGGTCCGTTAAAACCGTTGGGATCACACAGTTGCTTCCAAACCATTTTTTCTTCTTTCATCGCCTTGTCCCAGTCGGTTTTCTTTTCGTCGATAGAAATACTGATGATTTCAAAGCCTTTGTCTTTATACTCCTGATATACATGACGAAGGTGTGGAATCTCGCCCCGGCAGGGACCACACCAGGATGCCCAGAAATCCAGCATCACATATTTTCCTTCGGGTACACAGGAAGAAAGCTTGACCATTTTCCCTTCCGGATTCATCAGTTCGATATCCTGATATTTTTCGCCGATAGCCATCGTTTTGGCTTTGTCAGCTATGGTTTTGAAGTTTTCGGCCATTGGGGGAATATTCGCCCAGGCTTTGGTGATGAGTGCAGTCAATTGTTCGAGCTGAGGGACGGTTAAATTGACGTACATGCCTTGTAGGAATTGAAGGGCTAAATCATATCCTACTATGCTTTCGGGATGTTCTTCGATAAATTTCCATTGGGCGATGTTTAATTTCTTGTTGATCTCGTTTTCTTGTTTGATTAACGCGATTCCCTCTTCTGTATTGAATATGCCGTCCATTGCCGGCCGATGATATACTTCCAGATACTTTTCATTTATGGTTCCGGATTGTTTTCTGAGATCGGCGATACTTTTCAAATACCGGTCGTACAGATCCTGGGAGGCGGAGCCCTTTACTACCGGATCTTTCCGGAAGGTTTCATCGCTCCAATAATAAGTACGCAGGCTGTCGACGTGACCGGAATAACTGATAACCGAATTTTCCAGGTAAAACCGACTGGCTAACATTTGGGACGGGTCATCCTGGCCGGTTTTGTCGATGATTAATTGATACATACCGGGACGGTCGACTTTACCTTTTAATTGGAACCTGCCGTTTTTAATAACTGTGCTGTCGATGGTGACCGGAGGATAGACGGCTTCGTTTACTAACTGTACTTTCATGCCTTCACTGTTTCCCCCGATGTTACCGTTGAGGATATAACCGTCATATTTAGTTTGGCAAGCAACTAAACTACTGCTGCATAAAAAAGCTAAAAATATTTTTTTCATCGTATTAAGGAATTAATTGTTCTAATGCGGCGTCCAGGTATGCGCCCCGCATATTGGTTTTGAATATTTTACCTTCTTTGTCCAACAGAATACAATGGGGTACTCCGGTCACATTATATACTTGTATTGCCGGTCCGTTTTCTCCTTGCGGATCATTTAATTGTATCCAGGGCATCTTTTCTTCTTTCATGGCTTTTTGCCAATCTTTATTCTTTTGATCGATCGAGACACTGATGATCTCGAATCCTTTGTCTTTGTAATTCTGGTAGACGTGTTTCAGATGAGGAATTTCACCCCGGCAGGGGCCGCACCAGGATGCCCAGAATTCGAGCATCACATATTTTCCGGTTGGAAGGCATTCGGATAATTTTACTTTTTTCCCTTCCGGATCGGTGAGTTCGATGTCTTGAAACGGGGCTCCTATAGCGATTTTTTTGGCCATCTCTGCTTTTTCCTTGAATTCGGTCATACGGGGACAATTTCCCCAAACCCCGGAAAGTGTATTTTGCAGATCTTCGATCTGACCGGAGGTTAAGTCGATCTCTCCGAGCAGGAAATAACCGGCTTGATCGAGAGCCACTACAGAAGCCGGATTTTGTTTGATAAATCGGATCGTGGCCTGAATGATCTGCCGATCCAGTTCGGAGATCCGGCGGGCCAGGCGAATGCCCTCCTCGGTATTGAAGATGTTGTCTAATGCCGGACGGTGATATTGCTCGAGGTATTCGCCGTCTGCCTGATTTCTGGCTTTACTCAGTTCTTGGATAGAAGTTTTGAATGACTGATACAGATCTTCTGTCTCCGAACCCTGGATTATCATCTTACCTTTACGTTCCGGATTCCAGTAATAAGTGGGTAAAGTATGGATATCTCCCTGGAAAGTGATATCCGAATTTTCCAAATAGAAATTGCCGGCCAACCAGTTGGCTTCCGAGGATTTTTTCCCTACGGGAGTCGTATCGATGATCCAACGATAAAAGCCGGGTGCCGGAATTTCCCCGGTCAATTCGAAACAATGATCTTTAATGACCGTTGTTGCAATTGTTTGAGGAGGATAGCTATTATCCAACAGTTTGAAAACCATCCCTTCACATGGGCCTTGGATAGAGCCGGTGATGTGAAAAGATTTATTTTGTGCCTGGCAATACTGAATTGCCAGAACAAGGAATAGCACAGTTAACAGATTTTTCATTTTTGGGGATTTTAAGGGTTTTCGATGAGTAAGTTGTTACCTGCTTTGGCCGATTGCGGGATGGGTAGGATCAATTGTTTATCCGACTTTATATTCGGGCGTATGGTGGTGATGTCTAAATCGCCGTGTTTATAATACCTGATCATATCGTACCACTCTTCCTGGTTTTCAAAAAGCAGGTCGATCCATTTGTGCTGGCGGATCATTTCTAAAAGCTGGTTGTCAGGAATAGTACTCACGTCATATACTCCCGGGACATGGGCATCCAAAACGGTTTGCAGACTGGTACGGGCTGCCGCAAGATGATTGCCTCCCTGCCGGGCTTCCGCTTCTGCATGGATATAATATACTTCTCCCAAACGCAGGAAGTAGTAGGTATTGCTCTTGCCGTCATCATTGGTACTGTGAGGATATTTCCCGTTTTTGAAAGAAGTTGTGATGACGTCCGGTGTAAGAAACGGGGCGGCAAAACGGGGATCGTAACCTTCTCCTGTTTCTTTGTTCCCTGGAGTGGGATCCATCGCATCGGCTATTTTTTGAGAATAAGAACTATAAGTTGTCCGGTCTAAAATGAAACTACATTGTTCTTCATAGTTGGAGACATAAGGAGCGAACAGCACTTCAGGAGAATCGAACATATCGCTGAAGATACTCATAAAGTCAACCAGCCCGTATCCGTAGTTGCCGGCTGTTTGAATCACTTCATCGGCCAGTAGGGCTGCATTTACGTAATCTCCTTTACTTAGTAATACTTTTGCTTTCAGGGCTTGTGCGGTTGTTTTTCCGGCCTGCGCATGAGTGGGCGTATAATTACTCATAGGCATGTCCGGAGCATATAATATAGCTGAATCGAGATCCGATTCGATAAATTTATAGCTTTCAGCTACAGTCGAGCGGGCCTTTGCTAACGGTTCCCGGTAAGGTTTGTCGGACAGGACGATACCATATGGAGAATCGGTATCGTAAAATTGCCCGAAATAGCGTAACAACATAAAGTGAGCCATGGCCCGGTTGAAATAGCCTTCGCCTAATATTTCCATACGTCTCGCAGGGTCCAGGTCTTTTACCGTATTGTTTTCCAAAAATTCGATCATAAAGTTGGCCGCGTTGATTACATCATATAAATTATTATAGACATTTCCGATGATACTATTGTCTTCCAGTACATTGTTGTCGGTGAAACCGGTTTCTCCTGCCAATCCACCACTACCCGAGAGTGCTAATGAACCGGCGAGCAGGCCGATATGGCTTCGGAAGTTACAAAGATCCCAGGCCCTCCATTGGGTATATACCCCGCGTAACACCTGTTCTGCACTCTGGGCATTCCGTATTGCGGTTTGGTCTTCCAGTTTATAATAAGGTTTTACTTTATCTACGTCTCCCATCAGGTCACATGCCCAAATCAATACAGAGAGAAATAAGGTAGAAATAATATATGTTGTTTTCATAGTATGAGATTTTATCGTTAAAATTCAACTTTAACACCTAAGGTAAATGTTTTACTCAATGGATAGGGATCTTCATTCAGGGTCATCTGTGAAGTAGTGAAACTACTGATCAGTTCCGGATCGATACCCGGCCATTGGGTCACGGTCCAGATATTAGAGCCGCTGACAAATAACATGGCCGATTGTACATTGATTTTCTTCAGGAAATTCTGTGGTAAATTATAAGAGAAAGTAATATTCTTTAAGCGTAAATACGATGTTTTGTAAATGTAACGATCGGAGAAACGAGAGTTTTTGGAAGGATCGGTATAAACCAGACGTGCATAACGAGCATCGGGATTTTCGGGACTCCAGGTTTTCCCATAGAGTTCGGGATAGATGTTATTTCCAATATACCCATACATATCGCTCATCATATTATAAACAGCAGCTTTAGCTCCTTGGGAGAATTGGAAAACGAACGACAAATTGAAATTTTTGTAATTGACCGAATTGAAAAATCCTCCGAAGAATTTAGGCTGAGGAGTAGCAATAACTTCCCGGTCTTTACTGTCGATATAACCGTTCCCATCCAGGTCCTTGTATTTGAAGTCACCCATACCGGTCGACTTTTCCTGGTAATAATTCGCTCCACGAGCTACGGCTGTTTTATTTAGAGTAACTACTTCATCGTCGTTTTGGAATATTTTTTCGACGATATATCCTTTTAAAACGCCGGCAGGCTGACCTTCTATATAGGTATCGACATCGTTACTGGAAAGCTCGGCTCCATTGAGTTTTTCGATTTTGTTCCGGTTCAGGGCTATATTGAATTTCGAGGTCCAGGTCCAGTCGGCTGTACGGATAATATCCCCGCCGATTTCAATCTCAACGCCTTTGTTGGAGAGGTCGATTAAGTTGGACGTATAGGAAGTGGAACCTGATTCGAGCGGATAGGGGGAAGGAGCCAATGCACCTTTGGTGTAACGATAGTATCCGTCGATGCTACCGAACAGGCGGTGGTTGAAGAAAGCGTAATCTAATCCACCGTTGAATTCGGATGTCCTTTCCCATTTGATATCCGGATTAGGTAATAAACCGGGAGTCAGAGTCGATTGTCCTATATAAGGATTGCCTTTTTCATAAAATTGTCTGTAGACGAAATCGTCGATGTTGGTAGAACCGGTTTGTCCCCAACTGAAACGTAATTTCAGATCGTCGACTTTTTCTGCATCGGCCATGAAATTTTCGCTGCTCATCCGCCATCCCAGGGATATAGAAGGGAAATAACCTCTTTGATTACCGGGGCCGAATTTGGAAGAGGCATCGGAACGGAAATTGATTTCTGCCAGATATTTGTCGAGATAATTATAGCTGGCACGGGCATAAATGGAATTGAGGGCACTTTTGGACTTTGCGTCTCCGATGCAGTGTGTTTCTGTTGCAGACCCCGCATTATTCAGGACTTCATCATCCGGGAAGCCCATGTAGTAATGCGAAGTATATTCACTAAAAGAACGGTCCCAACCATAGCCGACCATAAAGCTGAAATAATGGTCTTCTATCTGGAAATTATAGTCGGCCCTGAAGTTGATCGAAGTATTGGCGGCTTTGCTGCGGTCGTCCTGAAGGGTGGACATGCCTCCGCCTCCCCAATCGTCTTGGGCGACCAGCGGGTTGTAATTACTATACTGATCCTGAAACATAGAGATATTGATATCTCCTCTGATTTTCAAACCGTTGAAGATTTTGTATTCCAGATAACTGTTTCCCAGGAATTGATAAGATTCTTTTTTGTTTTTATTTTGCCGGTTTGCGACTGGATTGGCTAAACCTACGGGGAAACCCCAGGTCGGAGTTCCGTCGATGCGGTATAATTCTCCCGTTTCATCGTATACGGGTACATCGGGTCTGACATTCCATTCTCGGGTAATACCCATTTCTTCGCCTGCAGCTCCGCTATGGCGTTTGGTCATTGTATAACCCAGGGCTGCTCCTACTTTGAAGCGTTTCGAGACATCCGAGTCAAAGGACAGACGACTGTTGTAACGTTGCATATCGTCGTTGATAAACAAACCTTCCTGGTCGATTGCATTGAAAGAAAAGGAGTAATTGGATAATTTTCCACCTCCGCGGATAGCCAGATTATACATGTGAGTCAGTGCATTCTTATTATTGGTCTCATCTACCCAATTGGTATTTTCTTCACCGAAAGCCTCGTCTTTTAATCCGTCGAATATCATATTTCCGTAATTATCATAGGAAGTATTGGCCATATAATCGATTGCAGGATAGATTTGGCCGTATATGATATTATCGTCTGTGATTTGTGCTTTGTTGATGGCTCCGAGTGTATTTTTAATGATTAATTCCTGGAGATTTTTAAATTTAGTTGTGTTTAATGGTTTGAATTTTTTAATTTGGTTACCGACACTCAAGGTATATCCCAGACTGATTTTCATTTGTTCGTTGCGGTGACCGTCCTTGGTTTTGATGATGACTACTCCGTTGGCTCCTCTGGAACCATAAATAGCTGTTGCGGCAGCGTCTTTCAATACGTCGATACTTTCGATGTCGTTGGGGGAAAGAGTTGAAAGCGGATTCAGCATATTCAGGCTGCGCTCGACAAAGAAAGGTACACCGTCGACGACATACAAGGGTTCATTATTGTTTTGCGATTTTAACGGGGAAGTGATTCCCCGGATGTTTAAAGTTGCTTTGGCACCTGGTTCTCCTGAGTTTTGATTGACCAATACCCCCTTCACTGCTCCACCTAGCATGTTGTCGAAAGTCGTGGCTCCGTTGGCATATTTTTCCAGGTCTTTCGCTTTGACCGACGATACGGAACTGGTCAGGTTTCTTGCCGACTTGCTTCCGTAACCGATAACTACAACGTCTTGCAATTCAACCTGATCTTCTTCCATGACGACATTATGACGGACATCTTCCGTTGCCGGAAAGTTATAGGTGACTTTTTTCATTCCGATAAAAGAATAGACGATTTCCACCGCATTACCTTTGAGGATGGCAAGCTGATAGTTACCATTGATATCGGAAGAAGTACCAATGTCCGAGTTACCGATGAAGACCGTTACTCCCGGTAAAACATTTCCGTTTTTGTCCTTGATATTACCGGAAAGTTTCACTCTTTCCTGTTTGACTTGAGGAAGATCGCCTACCGGACGAGGGGTGATATAAATAACGTCGCTTTCATAAGCACACTGATAAGGCGTGTTTTTGAAGATATGGTCTAAAATTTCGTCTACTTGCTTCTGTTGGGCGTTAACGTCAAAGCGTTTTAGTTGGGCGACATCCTGTTCGTTATAAACGAACCGCAACCCGGTTTGTTTCCAGATTTCCTGTAATAGCGTATTGACGTCACATTGCTTTAAATTCAAAGTGACGACTTGCTTTTGAGAGTATCCGGAAGCAAAACCTCCCAAGGTGAATACCAGCATAAAAATTGAGAATAACTTCATAATCCTGACAATTTTTAATCTTTTTAAGTTTGAAAGGACAAAGATTCGTTTACATTCCATAAATTTGTATTTTAAGGTAAAACAATCCGACAGCCTACAGTTAGCTTTGTCCGCTGTCTTTTTATCTGATTGCAGCTGGGAATGGTGGTACATTCCCGGCTGTTTATTTTGAATAAACGAACATTTATTTTACCGTCACGGTCCGGCCTTTGATGATGAAACGGGCGGTGGAAATTTTTTCAAAATAGTGGAAAAGTTCCGATACCTCTTTATATCTGGTCATCATACCTGACAGGTGAATATTTTTAGTTTGCTCGTTGAGGTAGAATACGTCCAGATCGTACCATCTGGCTAATTTATTCATGACCGATTCCAAGGACTCGTTTTGGAACATGAAATTTCCGTCTTTCCAGGTGATATAAGGTAAAACATCCACTTCTTCAATCGTTAGTTTCCCGGAGGAGGTATAGGCTGCCTTTTGGGAAGGGTTTAGGTGAGTCTCCTGGTCGTGGTGGCGGATACTGACGCTACCGCTGACCAGAACGGTTTCGATGTTGTCTTTATTTTGAGTACTGATATTGAATTGGGTACCATATACTTTGACTTCAATATCGCCGACTTCGACAATAAAAGGCTGTTTTTCATTTTTAGCAACTTTAAAATAGCCTTCTCCCTGAAGTTTTACTCTTCTTTCCAGGCTTGAGAAAACCGTTGGGTATCGGAGTTCTGTCTCTGCATTCAACCATACTTCGGTCCCGTCTGCCAGTTTGATTTTGAATTCTCCACCTCTGGGGATTTCGAGTCGGTTTATCAGGTTTGCAGTCGAAATGTTGGCTGATTCTGCGTAATTCAAGACTCCTTCATTGGAAATACGGATTAGTGTTCCATCTTTTTCCTTTAACTCCTGCGAAGTGGTGTTTACGGGAATCGCAGTTCCGGAAGAAAGATGCAGAATCGCCTTTGACGAACCCGGATGAATCGGAACTTCGGCTAAAGTCGGAATCAGTGAAGGGGTATGGATCAGGTAAAAGGAAAGTCCGCCTCCGAGCAGAATCAGGGCGATGGCTGCAACTCGGATAAAAAGACGGCGGATATGACGCCGTTTCAGACGGGATGCAAATTCAATATATTGACCTTGAATACGGCCGGATTGGATAGCAGCCTGAAGGTGAATGTGATGCCGACGGAATCTTTCGAAGTACCTTTGATGTTCAGGATCGTGTCCCAACCATTCTTTCAGAAGCTGTTCTTCCTCTACGGCGTTTTCCTGTAAGAGATGCTTTAAAAGTAATTGATCGATGTTGTCTTTATTTAGCATATCGGTTGCATTTGTCCATAGTACGGGAAAATATTAATTTTCATTGAATGGAAAAGACAACTTTTTTTGAAATAGTTGAAAAAATAATTATAATGAATTGGAATTTAATCTTTTGTGTTTTTGGTTTTTTATCTTTTTTTGTCGGATAAAAGCAAAAACAGGATGATATTTTGGGTTATATCGGGATAGGCCTGACGAATTTTTTTGAGGGCGTTGACTAAAAGCGTATTCACCGTAGCGATAGAAATGCCTAGTTTAGCTGCAGTTTCTTTATAATGTAATCCTTGTAAATAGATACATTGCATGATTTGACGGCTTCTTTCGGGAAGCTTATCGATTTCGTTTTTGACCCGGGCCAATACTTCTTCTTCCAGGGTATCGTATTCTTCCCAGGCTTTGTCGGAAGACTTCAGATCGGTAGCATGGCGCAGGGGATCTTTTTTTTCCATCCGGTCGAATGCCAGATTGCGTACAGAAGTGTAAAGAAAAGATTTAAAGGTGGTTGCTTGTAGTGAGGTTTGGGTCCTTTTTTCCCATAAACGGATAAAAAAGTCCTGTACCAGATCTTCCGACTGGGGAATGTTGTTCAGGAAAGAAGCCGCCCATAGTACCAAAGGCTTGTAATATCTGGTAAACAAATATTCCATGCCTTTCTCCTCGCCTTGATTGAGGAGTGAACATATGGTACTGTCCGGTATTTGCATTATCTGTATTTATCGTTTTACCAGCTTCCACTGGCCCCGCCACCGCCGAAACTCCCTCCGCCGAAACCTCCGAAGCTTCCGCTACCTCCGCTGAAAGAACCGAAATTGCTGCCGCCACCGCCGAAACCTCCGAAAAATATGGGAGGGATTCCTCCACTTCCATGGCTACCTGTGGTATACCCTTTTTTTCTTCGGAAAAACAGAGGCAGGAGAAATAGGATCAAGATAGGAATGATGATCACTTCGGCACTGCCATTTCCGTTTTTGCGGGCATATTGTTCGGCTGTAAATTCCCCACCGGCAAGCTGCATGAGTACATCTGTCGCTTTGTTAATTCCCCGGTAATAATTGTTTTGTTGAAATTCAGGTATAATTTCGTTCCGGATGATTCTCGAAGCGATGGCATCCGGAATGACTCCTTCCAATCCATATCCGACGGCAATGGCTACTTGTCCTTTTTCTGTCCTGCTCTTGGGCTTGATCAGAAGTAAGACTCCGTTGTCTTTTCCTTTTTGGCCGACTCCCCATTTTTCAGCTAAACGCTGGGCATAATCGCTGGGGGCGTAGCCTTGTAGGGTGGGTACGGTTACTATTGCGATCTGGGTGGAAGAAGTGTCGTTAAAATTTCTCAACTTTTGCTCCAATGCTTGTTGTTGCTGTGGACTGAACAGCTGAGTGAAATCATTGACTATCCGTTTGGGGCGCATCGGTTCGGGTAGATCCTGAGCCTGTAAAAAGGAAGTAATGCATATAAAGAAAATAAGGACTGATCGTTTCATGTTTAATTTTTAAATGAGATATCGTCCGACAGTTCGTTGACATCGTCTGCCTGATAGGGAAAAAAAGCTTTTAGCTGCTGTCCTGCAGTCAGGACAGCTTCGCAAACTCCCTCGCAAATCTGTCCTGATTTGAATTTTTCTATCATATTGTTTTTTATGTCATCCCAAAAATGGTCCGGCACTTTCGCATTGATCCCTGCATCTCCCAATATCGCCAATTGTTTATCTTCTAATGCGACGTAAATCAGTACACCGTTCCGCAAGGCTGTCTTATGCATTTTCAAGTCGGCAAAGACCTGGGCTGCACGGTCGAGTACATTCTTCCGGCAATGATTTTCGAAATGGATCCGGATTTCGCCGGAAGTATCTTTTTCTGCTTGCCGGATGGCGGCAACCATAGCGGTCTTCTGAGCCGGGGTGAAAAAATCGGATGGTTTCATTGCTCAAAATTCTACTTTAGGAGCATTTTCAGCTCCTGCATTGGCTTCAAAATAGGGTTTGGAGGTGAATCCGAACATTCCGGCTACCAGGTTTCTGGGGAATTGCAGGATGAAAGCATTGTAGCTGCGGGCGACATCGTTGAATTTCCGGCGTTCTACTGCTATCCGGTTTTCCGTTCCTTCGAGCTGGGCTTGCAAATCAAGAAAGTTTTGGTTAGCCTTCAGATCCGGATAATTTTCAGAAATAGCCATCAATCGGGATAAAGCGGAGGATAATTCCCCTTGTATGTTACTTAATTTTTTTAGGGCCGCTTCGTCGAGCTGGTCGATATTCAGCTGCATCTGAGTGGCTTTTGCCCGGGCATTGACTACTTCGGTCAGTGTATTTTCTTCGTGTGAAGCATACCCTTTCACTGTATTGACCAGATTGGGGATCAGATCCAGGCGCCGTTGATATTGGTTTTCCACATTCGACCATTGGGCCGATACGGCTTCGCGCATATTGACCATGCCGTTGTAAGCTCCTTTAAACCAAAAGAAAATACTCAATACAACTACAGCGATAACGATTAAAACAATGTATCCCTTTTTCATATGTTTATAAATTTTGTCAAAAAAATTTGTGTTTTTTTTAGAACAATTATTTCTCACAGATACAAAGTTAATGATTTCTGTGATTCGCCTGTGAAGATAGGACGAGAAATATTTCTATTGTTTTATAAAGAGGAGGATTTTAGATTTAAAACGACGATTACCGGATTAGCATCTTCGGTCAGGTTACGAAGGGCGGGGATAGCTGCAAGTTGTTCCGGTTGGATAAAATGAAAGAAAACCGGGGCCGGTAAAACCATCAAACCTTGATTTTGTACCATCTCCCGGGGAATGTAGGGAATCGTGTGATCGATATCGTTGACGAGGGTATCGCATACCGTGGCGGTCCGATGGGTTAAGTCCAGTTGAATCATGTATTGTTTCTGGCCGATAACGATGAGGTCCAGGACGGTTTTACCTAAGGAAATGAAATTGTGAAAATAAGGGAAGGTGATCGGTTTCGAAAGCGATTTTTTGAATTGTTCCGGGCTTTGATTATGACCGTAATCCAGGGATATTTTACGGGTAATACCGCTTTTACCCAAAAAATAGAGGGTGTCACTACCGGGACAACTGAATATAACCTCCTGGCTGGAGAAATCGGATAAATAATTGCTCGTACCGAAAGAGATAGAATCGAAAGGACTGATCCGAATTTCGTTTTCCAATTTCCCTTGTTTGTCATATAGGGAGACGGTTCGCCCATCCGAAATGATGATACCATTTTCCAGTACGTTAAATTCCATATTGAAGGATCGGTTTTGTATCAATGTTTTCAGGTAGTTTCCGTTCTTGTCGTAAGCCATGACGATGTGGCCTTTACCGTTATCGCCCGATACATAGATCACAGAATCACCGATGGAACTTTTTACTTTGAAGATACTGCTGTATTCGTTTGCTCCCCGTCCCCGGTTGTTATGCTGGGAGAGGTATTGCCCGTGGCGGTTGAAAACATAAAGGGTGTTTTCGGCGATAAGATAATAACGGCCGTTATGATAAGTGACCGATTGTACGTTGGCTATCAAAGCGGTATCTGGAGTTTCCAAAGGAATATAACGGATCCTGTCGAATAGTTCGGATAATTGTAATATCTTGTTATTGCTGAGATCGGTGTGAATATCGGCCGGGCTTTGGGGACGAGGTGAGCAAGACAGATACAGAACGATCATGAATAGGAGATATACGATAGGGGTTTTCATAACGGTATAAAAAAACATGCCGGTCTTTTATGATACGATCAATAAAGTCAGATAGGTGATATACAGGGTTAAAAATAAGGCACCCTCCCAGCGGTTGATCTGTCTTCCCTTGCCGGTGAAAACAAAAATAAACAGCAGGACGGAAACTCCGATATTGACCCATAAATCGGTTACACTATCCGTTGTTACCTTCAGAGGGGATATGCCGGCCGAAGCTCCCAGGATCAGGAAGGTATTGAAGATATTCGAACCCACGACATTTCCGATGGCTATATCTGCGTTTTTCTTGCGGGCAGCGATCAAGGAAGTGGCTAATTCCGGCAGGGAGGTTCCGATAGAGATAATGGTCAATCCGATGATTCGTTCCGAAATACCTGCCATCTGAGCCAGACTGACTGCTCCGTCAACCAATAAGCGTCCTCCTCCGACGAGGCCGGCTAGACCTAACAAAATAAAAAGTACGGATTTCTTCAGGCTGTAGGGTTTTATATTTACTTCTTCGGTTTCCTGACCACCCCGTTTGGCAATAAATAAGGTGTAGGCGATAAAAACGGCAAAAAAGCAAAGTAAACAAAATCCTTCTGCCCGGGTGATGATACCTGCCGGCTCACCGTTCGCCAATATCAGGATAAGAACTGCTGCCAGTACAGCCAGCGGAATTTCAATCCATGTTGTGGATCTTTTGATTCCGATAGGGACGAATAAGGCGGTTACTCCCAGGATTGCCATGATGTTGAATATGTTGCTTCCCAGAACATTACCTAATGCCAGCGCGGAACTTCCTTCGATCGATGAAATGATATTCACTACAAGTTCCGGAGTCGAGGTACCGAAGGCTACTACCGTCAGACCGATAACGATATTCGGTACTTTCAGCCGATGGGCCAGTGCTGCACCACCGTCGACCAGCAAATTGGCTCCATACACTAAAATAATAAACCCTGCTAATAAGTAAATGATATTTAGTAACATAAATCAATAAAAAGTTAATCTTTGGTCCAAATACGCAGATTCAGGTTTAAATCATGAATAATTTGAAATAGATTGACCAAGGTCCCGAATTCCCGTTTCAGTTTATCCGTATTCAACTGGCATTCCCAAATGTTGGTTTCAAAATGATTCGTTTGATCGGGAATGGCGATAATGACAGAAGAATCCCTGAAACTTACCGTTATTTTCCCCGGAAACCTGGAATCGAGTTCGAGTAATCTTTCCATTAAATTAGGAGTGAGGATGTATCGGGCTTCTACCTGATCTGTAGAGAATACGTCGAACTGCTTTTCAAAGTTCGGATTTTCCAGTTTTACTCTCTGTTTGCCCAGGTTGAGTTTGAACCAGGAGTTACGGAAAACAACCGTTTGGCCCTGAAAGTTTTTGTTGAAGTCGGCTATAAAAAAGAAACCTCTGAAAATATCTATCCAGTGTTCCTGCCTGCGGCCTTTGGAATCGGTCGTGACCCGTTTTTCTTCGGCTATAATTTCCGAACAGATAAAACTGGTTTTATCGATTTTTCCGCAAATCAGATCTTCACTGCGATAACGGTCGGGAGAGGTGCTGAATAACCGGCTGTTCATAAAGACCGATTCTGCGATTCCGCTTTCCGGCCGGTAACTTGCTTCCTGGCAAAGATAGGAAATAATGGACGAGATGATATTTTCTTTATAATAAGCACATAATTCTCCCGACTTGGACTGAATACAAGAAAATAGTACGATCAAGCCGAGCATACATGCTATAAGGATACCCGGCCATCCCCCTCCGATAATCAGGCTGACGACAACTCCTGCCACAAGGGTAATACCCCCCGCTATCAGCCCGTTTTTCGTTCCTTTCGCTTTTAATTGCAGTCTCTTGTCTTCTGCTTGTCGGATTCGGGATTGCAATTGTCCATAAATATCCTGAAAGTTTTGTTCCATAACTGTGGATTAAGATCGGAACAATTTTTTTACATCCGGATTCACTTTTTCCTCCTCCGGAATAGCGAGTACTTCTTTTTTGGTAAAACTGAACAGGTTGGCAATGATGTTGGATGGAAAGGTCATCACCGAATTGTTGTAATCCGTAACAGCTGCATTATAGGTCCGGCGGGAAGCCGAAAGTTGTTCTTCTGTCTCGTTCAGTGTTTTTTGAAGTTGCATGAAATTTTCCGAAGACCGTAAGGCCGGATAGTTTTCAGCTACCATAAAGAAATTATTTTTAGCAGCAGTGAATGTTTTGTCAAAATCTGCTTTTTCTTCAGCTGTGAGGGAGTCGTAACTCTTCGTCCGTAAATTTGTGATTTTAGTAAATGTCTCTTCTTCGTGTTTCGCGTATTGCTGTACAGTAGCGACTAAATTGGGAATAAGGTCGAATCTTTTTTTCAGCATGACATCGATCGAACCGAAAGCGTTGTCGACATTGTTTCTTTTTCGGGTCAGCGTATTGTAAGATATAATGGCATACAGGAAAATAATACCCAGGATAATCAGTGAAATCATGATCGATGGATTTTAATGGTTATTGATTAAATTATTCTCACAAAATTAATTTTTTTTGATTATTAGCATTAATTTTAGCTGAAAATAATTAGAATCTGATTTATAGTTATGAACCTTTGGGGATTTATTAGTGCGGCAGTGCTGCTGACTTTGATGCCGGGACCGGATATACTTTTTGTGATTACACAGAGTATCACCCGGGGACGAAAGGCCGGGATGGTCTTTGCCGCCGGATTGTGTACCGGCTTGATCGCTCATGTAACGGCTGTCAGTCTGGGTGTTTCGATTTTGCTGATGAGTTCTCCTGTAGCTTTTACGATGTTGAAGTTTGCCGGTGCTGCTTATTTGTTGTATCTTGGAGTAAAAGCTTTTCTGGCCCGTCGGGAGAATCATTTCGAGTTGTCGGGAGACGCTGCTGTCAGTGGAAAACTATACCGGAAAGGGATACTGATGAATATATTGAATCCTAAGGTAATCTTGTTTTTTCTGGCTTTTTTTCCGCAATTTATAGATAAAGGGATAGAAAATCCCATTCCTCAGATGTTATTGTTAGGGCTTGTTTTTATGGTTCAGGCTTTCCTGATTTTTTCAATGGTAGCTGCTGTGGCGGATCGGTTAGCTCGTCGCTTGATGCAAAACCCTAAGGTGGCTTTGGCGGTGAATGTGGCAGAATCTTTGATTTATTGTGTCATCGGAGTCAGCATATTGTTTGTAAGATAAAAGGTTTTATTTTACATCGTGTCCGAAAGGAGTGAGTGCCAGTCCGGCTAATTTGAAATGTTGCATTCCGAATGGGATACCGATAATCGTGATGCAAAACAGGACTCCCCAAAAAATGTGCGATAGGAAAATCCAGATTCCGCCTATAAAAAACCAGATGATGTTCATCAGGGTAGAGAGGCATCCGTGGGGCGATTGTTTATGTACGATCTCGCTTCCGAAGGGCCATAATGCCAATATACCGAGTTTGACTGTCTGGAGCCCGAAGGGAATACCGATGATTGTGATAAATAATCCGATACTGGCGATGAAATATTCGACGGCGACGAAGATTCCTCCGAATAGTAACCAAATGATATTTCCTAAAATTTTCATGTTCCAAAGATAAGCATTGTTTTTTTTAATTTCAATCGGAAAAAAGTATAGCGATTGATCAAAACTATGAAAAATTTGTATATTTGAAGTGGTTAAATTTTAAATATGCACTAAGATGATGATCGTATCTCAATTTCGTCAGTTAAATCTTTCTGTTGTGAATGTCCGGACCTATTTGTTTGCGGTCCTTTTTGTCGGAGGAAATATGCTGCTTCCCCAATTGTGCCATTTAATGCCGGATGGAGGTAAAATATTTTTACCGATCTATTTTTTTACTTTGATCGCTTCTTATAAATTCGGTTTGAAAGTGGGTATACTGACTGCTGTATTGTCACCTTTGTGTAATCACCTCTTATTCGGGATGCCGCCGGCAGGGATGTTACCTGTTTTGTTGGTAAAATCTACGTTACTGGCTTTGGTGGGAGCTATTGTAGCCGACAGAAGTCAACGGGTTTCTTTATTGCATGTCGCTGCGGTGGTGGTGGCCTATCAGGTGCTCGGTGGTATAGCCGAATGGTTGATCGCTTCGGATTTGTCTGCTGCATTGCAAGATTTTAAAATCGGATTCCCGGGAATGTTGTTGCAAGTGGTGCTTGGCTGGGTAATCCTGAAAGGGTTGGCTAAATATGAATGTTAAGACTTTTGAGGAAGTAAGACAGCGTTTTCTGGAGATTACTTTCGAAGAACGATTCGATTTGATTGTTGCTGTTGCGAATGGAGGTATTATTCCGGCAGCGATGCTGAATCAGCGTTTGAATCTGGATATGCAGTTGCTGAAATTGCATTTAAGGGATGCCGATCAAAAACAATTGTACGACCGGCCCCGGTTGTTAGAGGAAATCCGGTTCGAGGTAAAAGGGAAAAAAATATTATTGGTAGAGGACCGGGTAAAAACCGGAACAACCTTGAATTATGCCCGACAGTTGTTGCTCGGTGCGGGGGCTGCTGTAGTGAAGACTTTTGCTGTCAATGGGAATGCCGACTATTGCCTGTATAATGAAATGTGTTTTCGTTTTCCATGGCGGACGGATTAAGGAGTTGTTCGTGCGTATGATGGGCCTTATAACTTTACGAACTTTATAAACAGACTTTATGGATCGTCGAGAATTTTTAAAGACACTAGCCTTGACAGGGGCTGCTGTGACAATGAAGTGGGATGGGGTGATGGATATCATGGCACAAAATACTTCTCAGGCCGGGGGATGCGATTTGGTCGCCGTAATGGGTGGTGAACCGGCAGAAATGTTCCGGAAAGCAATCGCTGAATTCGGAGGTATGGGGAAATTTGTCAAAGCCGGACAAAAAGTGGTTGTCAAACCGAATATCGGTTGGGATAAAGTGCCCGAATTGGCAGGAAATACCAATCCTGAATTGGTATCTGAAATTATTAAGCAATGTTTCGATGCCGGTGCAAAGGAGGTGGTTGTGTTCGATCATACTTGCGATGACTGGCGGAAATGTTATAAAAACAGCGGAATCGAAGAGGCTGCCAAAGCGGCCGGTGCTAAGGTGATGCCGGCACATGAGGAATCTTATTACCGGGAAGTGGAACTACCTAAGGCCAAAAGCCTGAAAACAGCTAAAATACATTCGGCTATTTTGGATTGTGATGTGTGGATCAATGTTCCTATTTTGAAAAATCACGGTGGGGCTAAAATGACCATTTCGATGAAAAATCATATGGGGATTGTCTGGGATCGCGGATTTTTCCATCGCAATGATTTGCAGCAATGTATCGCTGATATTTGCACAATCAGTAAGCCGGCGGTATTGAATGTCGTGGATGCTTACCGTCTGATGAAAACCAATGGACCGCGCGGAAAATCAGAAGCCGACGTGGTGCTGGCCAAGGGGTTGTTTATGTCGCCGGATATTGTCGCTGTAGATACGGCAGCTACTAAGTTTTTCAATCAGGTTGAAAAGATGCCTCTGGAGGTGGTTGGACATTTGGCTAAAGGAGAGGAGCTTAAAATCGGTACGATGGACATCAATCGCTTGAAAGTGAAGAGGATTAAGATTTGAAAAAAAGGTAAAAAAGGCTAAAAGCAAAAAGCTAAAGGCTAAAGGCAAAAGGCTAAAGGTGGGGGATGTTATGCTAAAAAAATTGCGTGTTTTGTTTGCGGTAGTCATGGGAGCCGTGATTACCTTTTATTTTCTGGATTTTGCCGGTTTAACTACAGGATGGCCTAATCTGGCACGGATACAGTTTGTCCCGGCCTTATTGGCGGGGAGTTTCGGTATTGTGCTGATTCTGCTGGTGGCGACACTATTATTCGGGCGTATTTATTGTTCGGTGGTTTGCCCGATGGGTATTTTTCAGGATGTCATAGCTTGGATAGCGAAGAAAATAAATCGTAAAAAGCATTATCGTTATACCCGTGAAAAACGCGTTTTGCGTTATGGGGTGTTGGGAATAGTGGTGTTGGCTTTTTTATTCGGTGCTACCGTGTTGTTAAGCCTGCTCGATCCATATAGTGCATTTGGACGGATGGTGGTAAATGTTTTCCGGCCTGTTTATTTGGCTGTAAATAATTTGCTGGCCTGGGTATTCAATAGTTTCGGTAATTATACGTTTTATCATACCGATATTTATGTATTGAGTATGGCCTCTTTTTTCATCGGGATCCTGACTTTCTGCGGGATTGGCTGGTTGGCCTGGAAGTATGGCCGTATCTGGTGTAATACTGTCTGTCCGGTAGGAACATTATTGGGTTTTTTATCGCGTTATTCTTTTGGGCGGATACGGCTAGAGGCCGATAGCTGTGTTTCGTGTGGGCTTTGTGAGCGGCAATGTAAGGCGGGATGTATCGATAGCAAGGCCAAAAAGGTAGATCAGAGCCGTTGTGTGGACTGCTATAATTGTCTGTCGGTTTGCCATAAGCATAGTATAAAATACGGATTGGGGTGGAAGAAAGAGTGGAAGAAGACATCGGAAAAGCCGGTGGATACTTCTAAACGGCAGTTTGTGGCTACCGTAGGGGCTTTGTCTTTACTCCTTCCCAACAAAGTGCTGGCTCAGGGAAAGGCTGTCGTTAAAGCCAATAAATCCTGGCAAAGAGAGCATCCGTTGAGCCCTCCCGGTTCTCAAAGTGCAGAGCATTTATTGAAACATTGTACGGCTTGTCATCTTTGTGTCACCAAATGTCCTTCGCATGTACTGAAACCTGCCTTTATGGATTATGGTTTAGGGGGGATGATGCAACCGAAAATGGATTTCGGTCATGGTTTTTGTAACTTTGATTGTACGGTATGTACTGAAGTGTGTCCGAACGGGGCTTTGTTGCCGCTTACCAAAGAGGAAAAGCATAAGCTGCAGATGGGGCGGGTGGTTTTTGTTCGCGAAAATTGTATCGTCAATACCGACGAGACCAGTTGCGGGGCTTGCTCCGAACATTGCCCTACTCAGGCCGTGACTATGATACCTTATAAAAACGGCTTGACGATCCCTTCCGTGAATCCCGATATTTGTGTCGGATGCGGGGGATGTGAATATGTCTGCCCGGTACGTCCGTTCCGCGCAATCTATATCGAAGGGAATCCGGTGCATCAGGAAGCTAAACCTTTTCAGGAAGCAGAGAAAAAAGAGGTAATACTCGATGATTTCGGATTCTGAGCCGAGGGAAAAATTGCCTTTTGTCAGTGAGAGGATAATCCTTATCGATCAGCATATTGATTCTCATTTATTTTCTGTATCTTTACCTCATTATTAGGTAAGATCGTTATGATACACAAGCTAATCCTTAAGAATTTTAAAAAAATAAAAGAAGAGACCTTTGAGTTCAATAATTTTGACTTAATTGTCGGAGCGAATAATAGCGGTAAAAGTACGGCTTTACAGGCATTAGCTATCTGGCAATACTGTATTGAGCAATTTCGTATTATGAAAAAAACTGGGAGTCGGGGGATTCAAATCGTATTACCGAATTTTACAGCTTTACCTCTTCCTGAATTCAATTTACTTTGGAATAATAAAACCGATCGTGTCTATACAAAAGAA
Organism: Odoribacter sp. N15.MGS-14; assembly: GCF_000980245.1. Lineage (NCBI taxonomy): Bacteria > Pseudomonadati > Bacteroidota > Bacteroidia > Bacteroidales > Odoribacteraceae > Odoribacter > Odoribacter sp. N15.MGS-14. Next base: position 31,566 of record NZ_LARE01000009.1, on the reverse strand, counting down.
GATCATAGTTCTAAAAAAGAACAAAAGTATATCTATATTGAAATAGATACTTATTGGAAAATTTCCAATGAAAGAGAATTAAATTTTAAAGTTTCACTAAGATATCAATCTCCTCAGGCTGTTTTTGCGATACCTGAAGGTGGATGGACTAACTTTAATGAATTAGATTCAAAAAGTTTATTACCGAGAATTGTCTATATTCCTCCTTTTTCAGGTATTGAACCTCATGAACAGTGGATGGATGATGGAAATGTCAGGCAACATGTGGGGAAATCACAACCAGGTTCTGTATTAAGGAATTTGTTGTATCGAGTTATCGATAAAGATATCGATATTAAGGAGAATGAAGAATGGCAAGAGATAGCAAAGCAAGTTAAGGATTGGTTCGGTGTAGAATTGTTGGTTCCACAATATACAAAAGGAATCAGTACCGAAATTAAAGTGGAATATAAGTCGAATGGTCGAGTTTTTGATATTATCTCGGGTGGAAGCGGCTTTCACCAGATTCTGACTCTTTTAGCTTTCTTCTATGGTTATCCGGGAACCACCATGTTATTTGACGAGCCTGATGCTCATTTGCATGTTAACCTTCAAAGAAAAATTATAAACTATTTTATTGAAAAAAAAGAAAGACAATTTTTAATTGCAACTCATTCCGAGGAATTTATTCAGGATGTAGATATTCATTCTATACTCTCTATTCTTTCGGGACAGCCTAAAAGAGTAAATGACAACGAGAATGTATTGAAAGCGCTGAGTGAAATAGATAATAACGATGTATTCAGGACGCAAGAAAATCCTTATATTCTTTATGTAGAGGGAGAAGATGATGAACGGATTCTTGCAGCTTGGGCTAATGTCTTAAATAAAAATGAGATTTATCAGAAATTTTATCCTTATATGTTAGGAGGTACAACGAAAAAGCTTATGAGTGATAAATCTGATATGCACTATAAAGCATTGAAACAAATCAATCCTGCTTTGAAGAGAATCCTTTTGCTGGATTATGATGATCAAGCGACTTATCATCCGGAGAAAGGAAATTCTTGTTTAAGGGAATGGAAAAGAAAAAATATAGATAATTACCTTTTAGTTCCAGAGGCTTGGGTGAGGGCTATCTGTTACGCATTTAATGAGACTGAAGTAAATTTATTCATTCAGCCTTATGTTGATATCGTTCGGGATTTTTTTGAAGCTGAAAATTTGACTTTACCTCCTCGTATTACTTGGAGAGAGGTGAAGGCTAATATTTTTTCTGTTGTAGATGGGAAAAAGATACTTTTTGAAAATTCTAATTCTTTGTTTCATAGATTGGCTGAGTGTAGTGGGGGAAGATTGAAAATAAATCGTCAGTTAGTAGCTAAAGCTATGCTTCCCGAAGAGATTCATGAAGATATATACGAGTTCTTTGAAGCTTTAGAACAACTTATAAATTGAAATAGGGACCGAAAAATTTTCCGGTCCTATTTCAATTTATCAATTCAGTGGTCCGTTGCAAGGCGGCGTGGATGTCTCTGCATATGTTTTCCTCCCCGATGACGTCGGCAAAGCCGGACTTTTGGAGGGTGGTACGTACCTGTTCGTTTACTCCGGAGAGGATGACCTGTATTTTTTCTTTCGTAGATAAACGGTAAAGGCTTTCCAGGTTGTGCAGCCCTGTCGTATCCATAAACGGTACTTTGCGCATCCGGATGATACGAATGCGGGGTTTGTCGCCGATGGTTTTCATACATTCGTCGAATTTATTGGCGACACCGAAAAAGAACGGGCCGTCGATTTCATATACTTCGACTCCTTGCGGTACGATCAGTTTTTCTTCTTCATGGTAGATTTCGCCCTCGTTCGACAGATCGAGCTGATCTTTGGCAACCGTGATATGCGTTACTTCGCTCATTCGTTTCATAAAGAGTACCAGGGCCAGTAACAGACCGATTTCTATGGCGATGGTCAGATCGAAAATGACGGTCAATAAGAAAGTAGTCAATAATACAGCGACATCCGATCTGGAGTTTTTCATCAATGATTTGAATGTACGCCATTCGCTCATGTTGTAAGAAACGATAACCAAAACGCCGGCCAGGCAAGCCATCGGAATATGTTTGGTCAAGGGGCCGAGGAACAAGAGTATCAATAATAATACAACGGCATGGATCAAACCGGCTACAGGAGTTTTGCCGCCGTTATTGATATTGGTCATGGTCCGGGCAATTGCTCCGGTGGCTGGAATCCCTCCGAAGAAAGGAACTACGATATTGGCTGCTCCCTGGGCTATTAACTCTGTATTGGAATTGTGTTTATGTCCGGTGACTCCATCTGCTACGGTGGCCGATAATAAAGACTCGATGGCTCCCAGAATGGCGATGGTGAAAGCTGCCGGCAGAAGCTGATTGATGGTTTCGATATTAAACGCTAAGCCGTTGGGAGTCGGCAGGCTGGCATTGATCTCAAAACGGTCGCCGATGGTTTCCAGGCCGGTGATATTCAGGTGATGGCGTAACAGATAACTGATAACGGTCATGACAATGATGGCGATCAACGAACCCGGTATTTTTTTAGAAAACCGGGGAGTGACGATAATGAGCAGGATACTTCCGATTCCTACCCCTAGTGCAATCCAGTTCGTTGTGTCGAAACTGTGGAAATAAGCAATCCATTTGGAGATAAAATCGGCGGGCACTTTGTCCATGGTTAATCCGAACAGATCTTTGATCTGAGTCGTGAAAATGGTAAGTGCAATACCACTGGTAAATCCGACGACGATCGGATAAGGGATAAAGCGGATGATTGTGCCTAGTTTAAATACTCCCATCAAGACCAACATGATTCCGGCCATAACGGTAGCGATCGCCAGACCCTCGATACCGAATTGTTGAATAATACCATAAACGATAACGATAAAGGCCCCAGTCGGTCCTCCGATCTGTACGTTACTCCCTCCCAGGAAGGAAACGATAAATCCTGCGATTATGGCTGTGATCAGACCTTGTTCGGGACTTACCCCCGAAGCAATACCGAAAGCGATGGCTAATGGAAGAGCAACGATTCCGACAATAATTCCGGCCATCAGGTCGGTAAAGAATTTTTCTTTCGAATAATTTTTTAGGGTATCGAATAATACCGGTTGAAAATCAATCCGTTTCATGACTAGCACACTTTTTTATAACAAGCTGCAAAATTATAAAATAAACTTTAAATAAAGAATGTCCGGCGCTAACAAAGTTGACTTTATGATGTAAAAGCCGTTTGATCGCCGGTCAAAGTGAATCATATCAGACGCTTCCCCGGTTGTTATGGCGAAATAAAGAAACCCTATCTTCTCTATATGAAGCGAATCGGCTTTCAGCGGGAAGATAGGGGAATGATTCCGATCGATGAAACGATAGAATCAGTTTGCGTCGATGTAGCTGATGGTGTGAATACGTTTACTGCTTACCTGGTGTTGGCCATCGTAAGTTGTAACGGTGATTTCCCGGATATAGCCTTCGTTGTCTGTCCGGTATTCGAAGACATGTTCGTCATTGTTGTACCCGTCTTTTTCTTTGCTCATCAGGTAAGCACTCCGTTTTCCGAAACAGCCGAAGGCTTTTATGCCTGATTCCTCGAATGCCAGGCAATCCAACCATTCGGTCTGGGATAACAGGTAATTGAAATCGACGTTACTATTATTGGGGATATGGCTGTATTCTATGTTCGTTGTGGCACGTGGCTCATCGGTTTCTCCTGCTTTTACCAGATTACCGTCTACCCAAATAGCCTGGTCTGTCGTTGGTCCGGAATTGCTGACTTCAGTTCTTGAGCTTGAAAAGTATCCGTTTTCATAAGACAGTTCACCCTGATCGATTTCCGGTTTTCCGATTTCGTTATATTCACAGGTCCATGTTTTTACGTTTTGTTCTTCGTCCAGTTTATATATGGTTTTATATTCGAATATCTGATTCTGATCTTCGACTTTTTCCAGACAAGTGATCGTATTGCCGGAATAACTGTAGGAATCACTCCAGTCCAGCATACGTTTATTGTCCGTATAATCGTATTCCTCATAGGTGGAAATCCGGTTGAGTTCATCGTAAGTGAAAAGGCGTTCCGATTTATGGGTCAGATTACCGGAAGAACCGTAATGTGTGTTGGTTATCTCTATTTTACTGACCAACTTCTTGTACTGATCAGGGCGTTCCGGATCGATAGGCGTATTTCCTTCTTCGGTTTGACCTTTTTGTTCGATTGTTACCGTAATACTACTACCACCACAGATAATCCGGATCGTAGCCTTACGGTCGGTTCCTGTATAATTGGGAGATAAGAGAATCTTTACGGTTACTGTTCCGGCTTCACCACTGGGTGGGTCGAGGGTGATCCAGTTCGAAGTATCTGTAGCCTTCGTAGCCGAATTGTAATTTATTTCAGTCTTCCAGGCTTCTTGTGCAGTGAAAGTAATGCCTCTTTCCGAGGCGTTTGCATAGGCACTTTGGTTCAGCTGATCTTTTGAAATGCTGATGCTGTCCGAAGAATTATCATCGTTGCAGGATAGGAAAATAATACTCAGACAGAGGGTGAATAAGGATAGGTAATGTTTCATTGCCGTAGAATTATTCATAAATGATTTCACATTCCAGTTTTTCTTCTGCATCGGTCTTGCCCTGCGCGGACTCCCATTTGCTGTAGATTTGGACCACATATCCTTTAGAATCGGTTACATAGCGATAAGTAGTCGTGCCATTGTCTTTATTCCACCGGTCTCCCGAAGTAGTTACTTTTTTTATGAACCGGGCAGGAACATTACCGTTATAACCAAATAAAGTCAGATCTTCACCCGCCAGTTCTTCCGGGTAATATTGTAGTTTTATTACCGATGGTAATGGCCGGATTTCATCCAGGTCGTAATATTCGAATTCCGAGGTGATGATATCGTTGGAAACATTGTCTTCCGGATAGTAATGCATGGTTTTCACCACTCCGTTTTGCCAGATATAAGTGGTGACAGTCGAATCGAGAACTTCGACGGTTGCTCCTGTATTTCCTTCCTGATCGACACTTCCCATCGTAATCGTATATCTTTCGATATATTTGGTCATATTGCCTTCTGAGTCGTAGTACCAGGTGTCACAATCGAAATTGTCGGTTTCCGCCCTTGCTTTGCCGATACGGCCTTCGGATAGCGAATAGGTTGTTGTTCCTGTCGTATAACTGTCGTTGTAAGCTTGGGTTTTCTTGACGATCCGGTCTTCTGAGTAAGTCAGAGTCGTCACGTATTCTGTTTTTTTCTGACCGGAGATTTCTTTATACAGTGAGTATTCTTGTACACGTCCTTGTTCATCGTAGGTAAATACGATGTGATTCGGTTCGCCGTCGGTGGAAGTAATGATTTCAGAGATTTTACGTACTCCATCGGCCGGAGAATCTTCATCCGGCACCTCTCCGTTTTCAGTTTCTCCTTTTTGTTCGATGATGACCGTGATCGTCGTACCTCCGCAAATGATGTGGATCGTCGCTTTTCGGTCAGTACCGGTGTAATTGGTGGATAAGGCGAGTTTAATGGTGATTTCGCCTGCTTCGCCACTGGCTGGATCGAGACTTACCCATTTTTCTACGGTTTCCGTTGCTTTTGTTGCTGTGTAGTCGACTTCGGTATGCCAGGCTTCTGTCGCTTCGAACCGGATGGTTTTTTCTGTATCGTCGGCGTAAGCTGTCTGGTTTTGCTGATCTTTGTCGATGACAATAGAAGAGGGACCTCCGTTATCGTCATGGCAAGCTGCCATAAATAATGAGGCCAGCAGAAATAAATGGAATAAAATTTTTTTCATGATGTTTGAGCTACTATCTAACTCCGGGATAGTGATTCGTTAATATAAAGAAAGTGTGGAGTTATCGGTTTATTGTGCTGAAGGTTCTGGTAAACCTGTAAACAAATAAACAATACCCCACACTTGACAGTATTACGTGATTTGACGCAATAACGTGCAAGTGATGAGTGTTTTGTATTGCTTCTCCTTGTTTACTTTAAATTTACCAGATTTTCAGCACAGGATAAAAGCGAAACACTTTCATCGAAATATGTAAGTCCCCGAAGAGACCCTACAAAAATAATGAAAAGTTTGCTAAACAAACACTTCCGGGGTATTGTTTTTATCTGAATGCTCAAGTGCGCGCTTGGCTAAAGCCTGTTTTTCCCGGAATTGTGAGATAAGACAGGTATAACGGTTCGTATTGATGCGGCTACCTGCTTCAAAAATAAATAATTGACCGATGACCTCTTCCAATGAAGCAATCATTTGTTGTAAAACAAGACGGGAGGCTTTAGGGTGATCGAGCGCCTGATCGATTCTGAATGAAGCGTAGCGTCCTTGTTCGACGGTCGCTTCCAGTTTAGAGGTTGCATTTTCTATTCGTTTCCGGTACATTCGGCTAATGGCTGCCAGGGCTGTATTGTCGAGCCATACTTTTCCGCGACATACCGAAGCGGCTAATTCATAACGACTTTTTGAATTCATAACATTTTGGATTTTATAGTTAAACATTTTATTTTGAAAAACACAACATGTCAAAGAACTGTTCGGACATACTTTACCCTCTTTAGCGGATAATCCGAATTAAAATGTTGTTTTTCAAATGTTTAACATCCAAAGATGTTACGTTCGTCGTTTCATAACTCTTTTTTTGAATACACCCGATACAGGCAAAAAAATCTCCAGGCACTCCTTCTGTGCTTAGTAGATCGGCTTTTTACGCATATAGATGTGATTTTCGTTGCAAATGTAAGTATTATTTTGGAATTTTGAAAACAGATCTTGCTTTTTATTTTCTTACCGGATAACTTGCTTTATAAGAACCTGCTCTTGCGGGGAGAATTTGAACGCTTTCTGCTTTCTACTTTTTACTTTTTTTGTAATTTTGTAGCCTTAAATCAATGACTACAATTATATGAGCGGATTTTTTGGTTGCGTATCACGCAAAGAGTGCGTTGCCGATGTTTTCTACGGCACCGATTACCATTCACATCTGGGAACGAAGAAAGCCGGTATGGCTTTTTATAACGGAGAGGATTTTGTCCGGTCGATTCACAGTATAGAAAGTGCTTATTTCCGGAATAAGTTCGAGCCGGAATTGGGACGTTTCATTGGTTCTTACCTGGGGATCGGGGTGATCAGTGATATGGAGTCGCAGCCGATAACGGTAACTTCGCATTTGGGGCGTTTTGCCGTAGTGACGGTAGGGCGAATCGATAATCTGGAAGAGATATCCGCTCAGTTGTTGAAGGAAAAGATTCACTTTGCCGAAATGTCCGGGTCGGCCATCAACCCGACCGAAGTAGTCAGTATTCTGATCAACAAAGGAGAGACATTCAAGGAAGGTATAGAGAACGTTTACCGTATGGTCAAGGGGTCTTGTTCTTTTTTAATTCTGACAGACAGTTGTATTTATGCTGCCCGTGATAAGTTCGGCCGTACTCCCATCATTATCGGTAAGAATGAATTCGGTTATGTTGTGGCCAGTGAAAGCTCTTCGTTTACCAATTTAGGCTATAATATAGTCCGTGATCTGGGACCGCATGAAGCGATACGGGTTTCGAAAGACGGGATTACACCGATTATTGCTGCCGGTTGCAGAAAACAGATATGTTCTTTTTTGTGGGTTTATTATGGCTATCCTTCTGCTTATTACGAAGGAATCAATGTAGAAGATGCCCGTTACCGTTGTGGGGCTGCTATGGCGAAACGTGATGAATTGACTCCTGATTTTGCTGCCGGAATTCCGGACTCGGGTGTGGGACATGCTATCGGATATTCCAACGAGAAGGGGATTCCTTATAAAAGACCTTTTGTGAAATATACACCGACCTGGCCGCGGAGTTTTATGCCGCAAAATCAAAATATGCGTGATTTGGTCGCTAAGATGAAGTTGTTACCGAACGAGGCGTTTACGCGGGATGCCCGGATCGTTTTTTTGGACGATTCTATCGTACGGGGTACCCAGTTGAAAGACAATGTCGTGAAATTGCGTGAATGCGGAGTGAAAGAGGTACATATCCGGATCGCCTGTCCTCCTTTGATCTACCCCTGTTGTTTTCTTAATTTCTCCACTTCCCGTTCGACCTTTGACTTATTTGCCCGCCGTGTCATCCGCGACCTGGAAGGAACTTCCGAACTGACGGACGAAATACTGAAACCTTACTCGGATCCGGATTCAGAGAAATATAAGGAGATGGTGAGGGTGATGTGCCAGCATCTCCAGTTGGATTCTCTGCAATTCCAGCGCTTGGACGATCTCGTGAAAGCGATCGGTTTACCTAAAGAACAGCTCTGTACACATTGCTGGGATAATTCCAGTTATATGGAATAAACTCGTCGTGGAGACGAAAGTTTTTATTATTTAAATAGATATCTATTTTATTTAATCTGTCTACTGAACCCCGAAAGTTTTTCATTTAACTTTCGGGGAAGTTTTTTTTCCTAAATTTTTCGTGATTTTCAGGGTATATTTTTTTTGTTTTCTTATTTTCAATATTTTTGTTTAGGTTAATTTAAGGTAAGATGCTAGAAAAACAGGCTGAGGATTTTCGGAAAATGCGTTCCGGTGACATGAAGGCTTTCGAACGTTTGTTTGTGAGTCTGTATCCGGGATTGTGTAATATTGCCAACCATTACCTTAATAATGAAATGTTGAGTAAGGATGTTGCTCAGGATGCTTTTATCAAATGGTGGAATAAACGGGAAGATTTCAGAGATTTTGTAGCTGTGAAATCTTTTTTATATATTACTATCAGAAATCAGTGCCTGAACTATATCCGGGACCATCGGAAAGAGGTGGATCTGGCCGGGAGGTTTTCGGAAGAAACAGATGCCGATTTCGATTTGATGGTGATTGAAGAGGAAGCTATTGAAGCGCTTTATTCGGCTATCGATCGTCTTCCGGCACAATCTGCCCGGATTATGCGTTTGGTTGTAAAAGGAGATAAAAATCAAGAGATCGCCGATCAGTTAGGAATTTCGGTCAATTCCGTAAAAACCCTGAAATACAATGCTTTGAATATCCTTCGGAAAGAATTGACAGGATCGTTATTGTTATTACTTGCCTGGTTTGAGGTACAAGGATAAACCATTTTTTTTCAAAAAAAATTATTTTTCATTCATCTTTTTTATCAGCTGTGTGTTTTATATACAAATTTGATAAGCGATGAAAGATTTGTCTGCGTATTATGAGATAGCACGCTTGATTACGGCTGAATTGTCAGAAACAATTACGCCGGAGGAAAAGGAGAGACTTAATGTGTGGTTGGCGGAGGATGAACGCCACTATATGAGATATTGCCGGATACGTGAGCGTTTGAAAAGAGGTGAGGGAGAGAATGTATTCCGGAATCCGGAACGTGTCCGGGAGGATATGGAAAAACTGAAAAAGAAATTGTCCGGAAATAAACGGCGTTTCCTTTTGTCCGGAAATTATTTTTGGCGGTATGCCGCTGTTGCGGTTTTTACGATCGGGATCGCTATAGGACTGATCGAAAGGCCGTGGGAAGATCGGAGTAGTGAAATATCGCCGATGGCGCAACAGCCGGCTGTCCTGCCTGGATCGTATAAGGCCGTGTTGACATTGGCTAGTGGCGAACAGGTGAACCTGGAGGAATGGGGCAGGGATTCGCTTTGGAAAGATGGGACATTGATCCGAAAGAGAAAAGGGGAACTGACATATGAACAAAAGGCCGGGGATATGCAGCAGGAGGAAATGCTTTTCAATACGATTACTATTCCGCGGAGTGGAGAATATAAGCTGGTATTATCCGATGGTACGAAAGTGTGGTTGAATTCGGCTTCGAAATTGAAATATCCGGTAGCATTTACAGGCGGACAACGAAAGGTTTTTCTGGAGGGAGAAGCTTATTTTGAAGTAGCTGCCGATACAGTACATCCTTTTCTGGTGGAGACATCGGGAATGAGCGTGACCGTATTGGGAACCGGATTTAATGTGATGGCTTATCCGGAGGAGATGGAGGCGGCAGTAACTTTAGTGCATGGAAAGGTCGGGGTGCAGACGGACCATCGGCAACAGATCTTACAACCTGATGAACAATATGTTTATCAGACGACTACCCGGCGGGGAACAGTTAGAAAGGTAGATGTGTCGCAGTATGTCGACTGGAAAGATGGAATCCTGAATTTTGATTCGATGCCTTTGGAAGAACTCACTCGCAGGCTGGGCCGTTGGTACGATGTGGATTTCTTTTTTGTTGCTGAAGAACTGAAAACTTTGAAATATTCCGGTGCTTTTAAGAAATATAATGATATACGTTATGTTTTGAATATTATAGAAGAGATTACGAATGTTCAATTTGTTTTGAACGAGAGGACTATTGTAGTAAATAGAAAATAAAAAATCGGTGCGTGTTGGAAGCGCGCACCGACAAATCTTCCCCTTGGGGAAATAAATTTAATAATTAATTTACAAATTTATGAAAAAAAGTGCGAATTGGTGGCTTGCTCTGCCAAAAAACAAGCCGCGTAAATTATTTTGGGTGATGAAATTACCCTTTTTGATGTGTGTCTTTTTTGCGACTTCAGTCTCGGCAGAGGTTTGGTCACAGCAACGGTTGACTATGCGGTTGGGTGAAACCGGACTAAAAGAGGTATTTAAAGAAATCCAGCGTCAGACAAATAAGGCGGTCGTGTATAATGACGATCAGTTGACTTTGAGTAAGAAAGTAAAAGCAAATTTTACCGATGTAGAACTGGAAGAGATATTGAAACAAGTGTTGCAAGGCCAGGGGATGTCGTATAAATTCATGGACGATTATATTATACTGGTAAAACAGCCAGCAACACCGCAGCATGTCGAAGAAGTAACGGTAAAAGGCAAGGTGACTGATAAGGAAGGGATGCCTTTACCGGGAGTAACTATCGTATTGAAAGGCACGACGATAGGTACCGCCTCCGATGTCGATGGGAATTTTTCCTTAAATATTCCGAAAGCGGGAATGGTGTTACAATTTTCTTATGTCGGAATGAAAAATAAAGAATTAACTGTTCAGGGGAACGGGGAGTTCAATATAGTTATGGAATATGATCAAAGCGATCTGGATGAGGTGGTGGTGATCGGTTACGGTACGGCTACGAAAAAAGATTTGACCGGAGCAGTAGCCCGTTTTGACTCTAAAATTATCGAGGAGTCTACTGCAACGAATATTGCCCATATGATGCAGGGACAGGTGGCCGGTTTGAGTATCCTGAATGGCGACGGTTCGCCGGGTAGCGCTGCCCGGCTGGAAATTCGGGGTGTACCTTCCCTGACAGGAGCTTTGGCTCCGTTGATTGTCGTGGACAATGTGCCTATGCCTTCGGATTTCGATATTAATGAATTGAATCCCGATGATGTACAGAGTATCGATATTTTGAAGGGGGCTTCTTCAGCAGCGATATATGGGTCCCGGGGAGCTGCCGGAGTCATTATGATTACGATGAAAGCCGGACAAAGAAATCAGAAACCGATTATTAATTATAGTTATGATTACAGTGCTACCCGTCTGGTATCGGATGTAAATACGCTGAATGCTGACGAGTACAAGATGTTGTTTTTGGAGGCGATCACAAATTCCGCTAAAGCCGATGGGTTTGAGGATGTAAATCTGTATCCGATGTATCAGAAGGTCACGGCTCCCGGATATTTCGGTGAAGAAGATACTCCCTGGATGAAACATATCATGCGTAATGGCTCTACTCAGCAACATCGGCTCTCCATCCGGGGTGGAAGCCAGGATTTCGGATATTATGCTTCTTTTGGATATGCTAACGAAGAAGGAATGGTGAAAGCTACTGATTTTCAGAGATATACTTATACATTGGGTTTTGATGCCGATATCAATAAATGGATAAAAGCGAATGCAAAATTCTCCGGTACTACTTCTGACCGGCATGTGAACGGCGCTTCTTTGTCAACAGCAGCTGCAGCACGACCGGATATACCGGCTTATAATGAAGATGGGTCCTTGTATTTGCATCCTTATATTTCCGGAGGGAAGGTGTATTATGTTAAGAATCCGATTATTGAGATGACGGAAAATACGACGACTTATAGTCAGGATAATTTCAGATTGACGGGGAACCTTGAATTTCAGATTCTGCCGGAATTGAAACTTTTGACCCAGTATACGTATCAACGCCGGAAAGGAGAAGAGAGTTCTTATGCTTCCAGTAATACCCAAGAGGGTAGTGGTTATTGGGGAGATCAGAAAGGTGTTGGACGCTGGGCATATTCTGCCGGGCAAACCATGGAGTTCGAAGGCCGGTTGACTTACAACAAGACTTTTAATGAGAAACACAGCCTGAACGCTTTAGGGGCCATCGTATATAATAAGGACCGGCAGAATAATACCTATTTTAAGTTACGGGATTTCCCGGACGATGAGGTACAGAATGGAATCTGGCAAGGCAGTGATTTGGTGGATTATGGAGGGAAAGGTGGTTCAGCTGTCGGTTCGGTGATGTTTTCTTATATTGCCCGTGCCGAGTATAAGTTTATGAACCGTTACTTGTTGACAGGTACTTTCCGTGCCGATGGTTCTTCCCGGTTTGCCCCTAAATATCGTTGGGGTAAATTCCCGTCAGTGGCTGCGGCCTGGATTGTGTCGGAAGAAGATTTTCTGCGGGAATCGAATATTTTCACTTTCCTGAAACTGAGAGGAGGATGGGGTAAAACCGGAAATGCTTATGTCGGTGAGTATGGCTGGAGAACACTTTATGAAAATGCGGACTATGAGAATCAGCCTGCCACCCGGCCTTCACAAATCGGGAATGACCGTTTGAAATGGGAAGCTACCGAACAGGTCGATCTGGCACTTGATTTTGGATTCTTACCCAACCAGCGGATTTCCGGAACTTTAGGTTTTTATAAAAAGAAAACGGATGGTTTGTTGTATGCTTATACTATGGCGTTGAGTACAGGCCTGGAGACTACACAGATTAATTTTGCCAATATCGAGAATAAAGGTATCGAATTTGAAATAAAAGCTAATATTATTGATAATAAGGATTGGAATTGGTTCGTTGGCTTTAATATCGGGAAGAATAAAAATAAAATTGCGGATATCGATGCCGAATATGTTTCTTATCCTGGGAGCAGTTATCTGGGAAATACAGTGATTCAGGAAGGCAAGAGCTTGGGTTTGATCTACGGGTATAAGACAGATGGTATTTTTCAGACACAGGAGGAAGTGAACCGTTATGAGGCTTTGAATCCGGATCAACCTTACCAGGAGGCTTACGGACGGAAAACGATGCCCGGCGATTTGAAATATGTAGATTTGTCTGGAGATGGGTATGTAAATAAAGTCTCCGGTTCCACTGAAGATAAAACGGTGATCGGTTGTTCCCGGCCCGATTTTGAGGGAGGATTTGCTACCCGTTTGTCCTGGAAAGGATTGAAATTAAGTGTTCAGGGAACATTTAGCCATGGTGCGCAGAAAATCTGGATGGGAGAAGCCAATATGTTCAATATGGCGGAGAATCAAAATACACAGAGCACAGCGTTGAAAAGGTGGACACCCGAGAATCCTTCGAATAAATATCCGAGCATCAGGTATAATTTTTATTATAATGACTTTGGAGATAATGCGGTATACGATGCTTCTTATGTGAAAATACAGAATATAAATCTTGAATACAGCCTGCCGCGGCACTGGGTGGATAAAACCAGGATTTTCGGTAATGTCAGCATATTTGCCTCTGCAAATAATGTGTATACCTTTACTTCTTATCCGGGTCCTTCTCCGGAGTCTTTCAGTACGGATGCGATCGAAGGCGCTTCTGTCGATAACGATATGTATCCGACAACGCGAACATTTAATTTCGGAGTAAAAGTAACTATTAAATAAGCATGATTATGAATAAGATATATAGCAGTTTGTCGTTGATACTTTTGCTGCTGACGTTAGGAAGTTGTGACAGTATGTTCGATAATGAAATTCCGCCTCATGATTTGGTGGGAGATAATGCGATTACCAATGAATCTTCGGCAAAGGTCGCTTTGAATGGGGTATACTCCTACCTGGAGGGATGGGGAACATGGAGTGCCTATTACATTTGTGATAATGAATTCCGTACAGGATTGTTAGATCCTACAGCTTTTTATCGTTCAAAAACGGAAGGGGAACAATTACCCCGTTTGCAGGTATTGGATGATAATTCTGATGCGGAGAATCCCTGGAAGAGTGGTTATAAGATTGTGAATTCGGCCAATAATTTCATCTATTATACCGATCGTTTACCGGAAAGTGCTTTCGGGCCGAACCGTAAGACGGAAATGTTGGCCGAAGCCCGTTTCCTGAGGGGCTTTGCGCATGCTTTTTTGTTACGGAAATACGGATATTTCTGGGATCTCGACAGCCGGTTAGGGACGATTATACGCCTGGAACCTTCTTCGCTTTCCAACAACAATCAGGCAAGAGCTACAGTCAAAGAATCTTATGAAAAGATTTTTGAAGATTTGGACTATGCCATAAAATATGCTCCGGCATTTTATTCCAGGTACCGTGTGTGTGCTACTTTCGCGAAAGCTTTTAAAGCCGACTTACTGATGAACCGGGGGGCTGATGGCGATTATAGCGAAGCCATCCGTTTGGCAAATGAAGTGATCGGTAGTGCGGAGTTTGGAATGGAGGATACTTATGCTGATATTTTTCAGCATGGATATGACTCGAAAGAGTTATTGTTTACCCGTTTCATGAAGAATCCTCCTGCGATGGATGACAATGTGGGGAGTTTGTTTAAAATGTTCGGTGGCGGGACTTATCAACCGTCGAGTGCGTATCTTGCGGTTTTTCCGGAAGAGGATCCCCGGTATGAAGTGACTTTCGATTCTCTGGAATTTACTAATCTGAACGGGGAAAAATATAAAAGACAAATCTGGAAGAAGCATTATGTATCCACCGGCGACTGTCCGATGTATTATATGCGTGTAGCTCAGATGTACCTGATCAAGGCGGAAGCGATGTTACGGACCGACAGTCCTGTGAAAGACGTGGTGGATGTCCTGAATATTGTCCGTAACCGGGCAGGAGCTACGCCGTTGAAAGCATCGGATTATCCGGACCGGGAAAGTCTGATGAATGAAATCTTCAATGAAAATCTCCGGGAAATCGGTATGGAGAATGGAGCCTTGTACTATCTTGCCGTGCGGATGAGAGTCGGAGGCAAACGGCTGTTGAAAACCTGGAACGATAATTATGAAAAAGACGATCAGCTTTGTTTCCCGATACCGCGGGCTGAGTTTGAGCATAATACCAGTGTAGAACAAAAACCACTTTAATCGATTAAAGTATAGAATTATGAAAAAGATATATTTATTATTGTTACCGGTTTTGTTTTTATGGGGAAGCTGTTCTATGGATGATGTATTGGAATCCAATGGGGAGCTGAACCTTACCGTCATAGAAACCAATAATCCTATTAAAGCCGAACCGGGAGAAACAGTTGTATTTCAGTTTGTCGCTTCAACCAGTAAAGGAGAATTGAGCCGGATCGAGATTACCTCGGAAGATGGAATCCGGCCTATCGTGGAAGACGTTACTTTTGCTATGGTGGATGAAGATAAAGCATTATCCTTGGATAGTGAAGGCTATTTTTCCCGGGAGATATCTACCGTATTGGTGAAATATCCGTTGATTATGCCGGATGACGAATCGCTGCGTGGTAAAAGTCTGGGCATAAAACTGAAAGTTACCCGGAATGACGGAACCACAAAAGTGTTGGATCAGAAATTTGAGATGATCAGGTACATCAATAACCGCCATGGCATAACAATGACTGGAAAGAACGTGGCATGGCTGTATAATCCGACAGAAGATGTGGTTTATGATATGGCCGATTATAAAGCTCATTTGAGTGAGATCGATGTCATATTGTATGTTGACAACGATTCTAAATATTATTGTTTGAATCCGGCAGCATCAGAGACAGAAGATATTATGCACGGGCTGGGATATACCGATTATAAAGCTTCTGAAATGAATACAACGAAGTTTATGGGAGGAATAACTTTGAACTTTATGTTGATAACGGAAAAAGAGTTATCCGGGCTGGTGATATCGGACGGAATAGATAAGTTGACTATGGCGAATAATGCTACGTGTGGATTTGTGACAGAAAGTGGCCGCAAAGGTTTTGCCAAACATTTGTATAAAAACCCGAGTCGTGTATTCCTAACGAAAATGCAGATCGGCAATAATGAATGACAAGCATGTTATGAAACCCTCATGTACATTTGTACACCAGAGAAAATGACGCTGGAATGAGGGTTTCATACAACCACTTTCAGACTATTCGTATATTTTTCTTCCTTTTTTAATTCTTTTTCTACCTCGATAGGTGTAATATTGACTATTTTTGAGCAGAATAAATTGGCATTTAATATTATAATTTATGAAAAAACTGTTATTGTGTCTAGGCTTATGCCTTTCTATGACAACGTTTGCTCAAAAGAAGGAATGGCTCGATCCGGAGTTGAATGCGATCAACCGTGCACCGGCAAGGGCGGATTATTTTGCTTATCCTTCCAGGGAAATGGCTGAGCAAGGAGTAAGAGAAGAATCATCCAATTTTCTATCGTTGAACGGGATGTGGAAGTTTAACTGGGTAAAGGATCAAACCGAACGGCCTGTAAACTTTTATCGGTTGGATTTCGAGGATCAATATTGGGTGGACTTTCCGGTGCCCGGAATCTGGGAAATGAATGGATACGGAGATCCCTTATACCGTAATTCGGGTTATGCCTGGTCGAATCAGTTTACACCTGATCCTCCGAAAATAGAAACGGTGAATAATCATGTGGGCTCTTATCGAAAAACCGTTGAAATTCCTGCTTCATGGAAAGGACAGCAGGTGTTTCTGCATGTAGGCTCTGCCACTTCGAACTTATATGTATGGGTGAATGGAAAATTTGTCGGTTATAGCGAAGATAGTAAGCTGGCAGCCGAATTCGATATAACCGGTTATGTACGGCCGGGAAAGAACCTGATCGCGATGCAGGTATATCGTTGGTGTGACGGGAGTTATCTTGAAGATCAGGACTTTTGGCGTTTATCCGGAATTGCCCGGGGAGCTTGGTTGTATGCCCGGAATCCGTTACATCTGAAGGATATTTTTATCACTCCCGATTTGGATGAGGCGTATCGTGACGGGTCTTTGAATGTCGTGGCCCAAGTGTCCCGGAACAGCGGGACAGTGGAACTCGAATTGAAAGATAAAGCAGGAAATATCGTAGAAAAAACGAGTGTCAAGCCCGATGGAAAAGGAATTGTGCGTACTGAAATGGCAGTGAAAAATCCGGCAAAATGGAGTGCTGAAGAGCCTAATCTGTATACTTTGTTGCTGACTTTAAAAAATAATGCCGGAAAAGTGCTGGAAGTTGTTCCGCAACGGGTCGGATTCCGGAAAATCGAACTGAAGAAAGAATTGGGGCAGGTATGGGTCAATGGGCAGCCGGTCTTGTTTAAAGGAGCCGACCGCCATGAATTGGATCCTTTGACCGGATATCAGGTATCCCGGGAGAGAATGATCGAGGATATACGGGTGATGAAGGAGAATAATCTGAATGCCGTGCGGACGTGTCATTATCCGGACGATCCCGAATGGTATAACCTTTGTGACGAATATGGGTTGTATGTCGTGTGTGAAGCCAATATCGAATCTCATGGAATGGGGTATGGCGAACGGACACTGGCCAAGGAACCGGCTTATGCCAAGGCTCACCTCGAAAGAAATCAGCGGATGGTGGAGACTTTTAAAAATCATCCTTCGATTATTTTCTGGTCGTTGGGAAATGAAGCCGGTGACGGACCGAACTTTGTGGCTTGTTACGACTGGATCAAACAGAGAGATGGCAGCCGTCCTGTACAATATGAACAGGCAGGACGCAGAGCCCATACGGATATTGTTTGCCCGATGTATGCCGACCTGAATTGGATGGAAAATTTCGCTAAGAGTGGGGATTCACGACCACTGATTCAGTGTGAATATGCGCATGCCATGGGAAATTCTTTGGGCGGTTTTAAAGAATATTGGGATTTGATCCGGAAATACCCGAATTTGCAGGGCGGTTTTATCTGGGATTTTGTAGATCAGGGACTTCGGAAGTATACGGCAGACGGCGCAATGATTTATGCTTACGGGGGAGATTACAACCGCTACGATGCTTCGGATAAGAATTTTAACTGCAACGGTTTGATCAGTCCGGACCGGGTGCCGAATCCCCATATGTATGAAGTGCGGAAGATGTATCAGTCGATATGGACTACGCCGGCAGATCTTAGGAAAGGAATCGTAGACGTGTACAACGAGTATTTTTTTACCGATCTTTCGGATTATTACCTGGAGTGGCAATTGTTACAGAATGGAGAGCCGGTGAGACAGGGTGTTGTGATGGATTTGCAGATCGCCCCGCAACAAACACAACCGGTCGTATTGGGGTATAAAGAAACGGATCTTCCTGCTGAAGGTGAAATTCTGCTGAATGTGACCTATCGCCTGAAACAAGCCCGGCAATTACTTCCGGCAGGTTATGCGGTTGCGGAAGAACAATTGGAGATTACCCCTTATCCTTTGTTTCAGGTTGAATTGGCCGAAACCGGGCAAAAGGCTTCTCTGTATGAAGATTTGGTACATGCTGTCGTGAGTGCCGGAGAAGTACAGGTAACTTTTGGAAAATGGTCCGGCTGGATAGAGGGGATCAGTCTGAATGGGTATGAGATGATCGAATATGGATATGCTTTACGGCCCAATTTCTGGCGGGCTCCGACAGATAATGATTTCGGGGCGAATCTTCACCGCCGCTTTGTGGATTGGAAGAATCCCGGATTGAAATTGAAGAGCTTTGAGGCAGAGGAACAAGGCAATCGGGTTCAGGTGGTGACAACTTATGAATTACCCCGATTGGCAGCTGTATTGACCATGACTTATCTTATCGGTGGAAACGGGGAGATTCGGATCAGTGAACAGCTTGCTGTCGACAAGGAGAAGAAAGATATGCCCCACCTGTTCCGTTTCGGTATGCAACTGGTGATGCCGGGCAGATTCGACCGGATCGATTATTATGGCCGGGGACCTGTTGAGAATTATGACGACCGGAATGAGAGTCAGCGTCTGGGCCGTTACCGTCAGTTGGTGAAAGATCAGTATTATCCTTATATCCGTCCGCAGGAATCCGGTACGAAATCGGATATCCGTTGGTGGAAACTGACCGATATCGATGGGCGTGGTTTGGCTATTCGTTCGGATGTTCCTTTCTCAGCCTCTGCTTTGAATTATTTGCCGGAAGACCTGGATGACGGTTGGGACAAAGATCAGCGGCATTCCGGAGAATTGAAACCACGTGGATTGACCACCTTGTCTTTTGACCTGAAACAAATGGGATTGGGATGTATCAATAGCTGGGGTGCCTGGCCGTTACAACCTTATCTGTTGCCTTATCAGGACTATACTTTCCAGGTGGTGATTACGCCGATTCGGAAATACTGAACTCAAAAATAGGATTTTGTTGTTTAGGAACTTTCAGTTTGCCCGACTGTCGGGCAAACTGAAAGTTCTGTTAAAAGAATCCTTAAGCCTTGATTCGAATTTAGGCAGTGATATACATATTACAGGTATAAATCTGCGATTTTATTCCGGATACCTAAGGTTATTTTCCTTTTACTTCCGGTTTTCTTTGACGACGACGATGAAGACTGCTATAATAATGAGTAGCATGCCTAAAATACCGCTTATCGTGGAGGTTTCATGGAAAACAACTATACCGATAAAAACAGCGGTCAACGGTTCCATCGCTCCGAAGATCGAAGTTAATGTGGGACCGATATGCTTGATTGCTTTGACTAAGGCCATATTGGAAATAGCGGTTGCCGGTAAAGCCAGGCCTAGAATATAAAGCCATACCTTTCCTTGGGTTTCTAACCGGATGCCTTCTGTAAGGCACCCGCCGATAATGAAAAACAATGCCCCTAATCCCATGACATAACAAGTGAGTACGGTGGAGTTGATCGCTACAGCCCGTGTTTTCCGGACTCCGATGATATAACCTCCGTAAGAGAAAATAGAGATGCAGGCGCAAATAATACCTACCGTCACGTTGGCGTTATAACCTGCTATATTGCCTGAAGATAAGAGGATTGCTCCGAGAATGGATAGGAGTACTGCCGAAATGACCCAGCCGGATTTTTTCTCATGGTAGAAAAAAATCATGGCCAGCGCTACAGCTAAAGGATACATAAAATGAATTGTCGAAGCTACACCGCTGGCAATATTCTGATAGGCGATCACCAGGCTGAATGAGGTCGTTGCCCGAAACAGGCTTAACAAAAAGACGACCCCGAAATCCTTTTTACTTAACCGGAAATTACACCCGGCCAATAGACCGAATCCGATCAGGCAAAGGGAAGCGATCCCCCAACGGTAGGTCAATACTTCAAAAGATGAATAGCCGAAGCTTAGTAGGGTCAGCGTAAAAAAAGGGGCCAGTCCGAAAGTCGAAGAGGAGACGATAGCATATAGGATACCTTTAATTCTGTTCATGAACGTATGAATTTTTCAGTTGCGCAAAGATAAGGCTTTGAGTGAAAATCAGAAAAGGGTGAGATCGGTTTTCAGACTTTTCATTTCCCGTTCTTTGATGGTATCATCGGTACTGAATTATCCGGTTAGTTAGGGGAACGAGGATCGTGGCACCGGATATGGTTTAAAAGTTTTTGCATTGCCTGTGCGGCATAATGCCGATCCCTCCCTGGGAGGGATCGGTGGATTAATATTTATTTTCACTTTCTTCTAATTCCTGCTTGTCGATGGCTTTCCGGGTCATCGTCCGCCAGGCATACCAGATATAGGCGATTACTACAGGTATGATAATAGATACGTAGGACATCGCTTTCAGGGTATATAAGGACGAAGAAGCGTTGTAAATAGTCAGTGAGGAATCAGGATCGACATATGAGGGATAAAAGGCGGTTTGGTTGAAACCTGCCAGAATCAGCAGAGCGATAACGGTCAATACCGTTCCGGATCCTGCAAACCAGATTCCTTTCGTCCATCGGGGAAATATCCAGTTTCGGATAATGCCGTAGAGTACTCCCGCTACTCCGATCATGAATATCAAGGCATTCAGCGGCATTTCTATCAGGTTATAAAAATATTTATAGGGTACTAATGCAATGTTTCCTTCCGGGGTGATTGCATACCCTTCACCGGCAAAAATAAAACCGATAAACAACAGGAAAAAGAGAACGAACGGTACGGCATTGAATTTCACTTGCCGGTGGCTGCGTATGCGGATGTTCGGATCATCGATAGTAAGAATAAAATAAAGGGCTGCTAATGTCCGTGCCAGGAAGAAAACGGCTAGAGCCAGGAAATAGTTGGTGATGACGAACAAGGCATCCAGACCGCGCCAGGGTGTCATCCATTCGACATCATGCATTACACCCAGACGGAAAGGGGAACCTGTAAAGAAAGTAGCTACAGCGGCTCCCAACAAAAGAGGCGCAGCGAATCCGTTGATCATCAGGAATACTTCGTAAGTCCGACTGCCCAGAAAATTGTTTTTTTTATTCCGGTATTCATAAGATACCGCTTGCAAGACAAAACAAAAGAGGATCAGCATCCAGACGACATAGGCTCCTCCGAAACTGGTTGAGTAGAATAGGGGAAAACTGGCGAAGAAAGCTCCGCCGAATACCACTAATGTGGTAAACGTATATTCCCATTTATGTCCCAGGGTATTGACGATCAAATCCCGTTCATCTTTATTTTTTCCTATGGTATAAAGAAGACTTTGTCCTCCTTGTACAAACAATAAGAATACCAGTAAACCTCCTAATATACAGATCAAGATCCACCAGTAATGTTGTAATATATTTAAATCCATAATCCATTATTATTTATCGTTTGTGAGGACTATAACTTTTCAGGCCGTTATGGTTTCCTCATTTTTCATTTTTTACTCTTTTACCCCTTTCCTGATCTGGGTGAACATGATTCCGATCTCGGCAATCAATAATAAGGTGAACAGAATGGCGAACATCCAGAAGGTGGTGACAACCCAACCCGAAGCGATGCGGGTGATGGCCACATTCGTAGGCATCAGGTTTTGTACCACCCAAGGTTGACGTCCTACTTCAGCTACGATCCATCCGCATTGCGAAGCGATATATGCCAACGGAACACACGCGATAGCCAGATAGGGGATGAACTTGAATTTTTCGAATTTTCTTTTCTTGGCATACCACCAGGAGCAGATAAACAACAAAACGAATAGCATGCCCAGACCTACCATCAGCCGGAAACTATAGAATACCAGAGGAACAGGAGGGATCGTCTCGTAAGGCGAATTGAGATAGCCGTAACCGAAATCCTGGAAGTTGGCCCGTAGTGTCTGTAAAGATTGGCTAGCCAGCGCATCGTCTTTGTCTTTAACAGCTTGTTTGTACGTTTTCAGTGCATCTATCGCCAGACGGCCGTTGGCCATGCGTTGCTCTATAGAAGGATATACTTTTCCGTCTTCGGAGGTGTAGCCGTCCATGATATTTTGGATACCGGGCACATAGGCATCGAAGTCATGATACCCCAGGAAGGATAAAAGTTTAGGAATGGTAATACCGTATTTTACCGTTTTCATACGTTCGGACGGTAATTGAGGATCGGTGCAAGTCAAGCCGATCAAGGTAAACGGGGCTCCTTTCCCTCCTTCGTTGAGTCCCTCCATAGCAGCTAGTTTCATCGGTTGGGTACGGGTAACATCCTGGGCACTGATGTCGCCCGTGAAGATCGTAGCGATGATACTCAGGAAGCCGAAAACGGAGGCCAGCAGGATACTCTTCCGGGCAAATTCGAAATGTCTTTTTTTCAGAATAAACCAGGCGCTTACTCCAACGACAAAACAAGCCGAAAGCGTATAAGCCGAGGTGACGGTATGGAAGAATTTACTCATGGCTGTCGGTGAGAGTAGTACCGCCCAGAAATCCGACATTTCGTTGCGGGCTGTCATCGGGTTGAATTCCATGCCTACCGGGTTTTGCATCCACGCATTCGCTACCAGGATCCACAAAGCGGAAATGTTGGAACCGATGAATACCATCCAGGTGGAAACCAGATGAAAACGACGGCTTACCCTGTTCCAGCCGAAGAACATGACGGCGAAGAAAGTGGCTTCGAGAAAGAAAGCGAACAAACCTTCGATGGCCAGAGGAGCTCCGAAAATATCCCCGACAAACCAGGAATAATTCGACCAGTTGGAACCGAATTGGAATTCCAATATCAGTCCCGTAGCTATACCGATGGCGAAGTTGATTGCAAAAAGCTTCATCCAGAATTTGGTGGCATTCAACCACTCGGCCTTACCGGTCCTGACCCACATGGTTTCCATAATAGCCAGTAGAAAGGATAACCCCAGAGTGAGAGGTACGAACATGTAATGGTAAATGGCGGTCATCGCAAATTGCCAGCGTGACCATTCGACCAAAGTTGTAGTGGTTAATTCTGATATCATAAGCTAAGGTTTGGTAATTAATTCGTTGAGTACATGATTACTTTTTTCCTGTTCCGTCGTATAGGTCGTATTGAGATAATTCGGCATGAGCAGGAATTTAAATACCACAAACAGGACCAATAGTTTGGCCACAACTATTGCGATCAATATTTTTCCCCATTTGGGTAAATGGCTGAAACCATCATAATAGATATGCCAAAGGCGTATGAACATGTTTTTAAACGGTTTGTTTCGATCTAAAATTAACGTATTAAAGATATAAAGGTTTTTAAAAATAACCTGATCTTCTTCGCTCTTTTTCTGAATCTTTAAAAAAAATCGGTTTAGAGGGGGCAGAGGCTTATAAAGTTTATCGTGTTCAAAGAGTTTTTGGGTGTTTAAAGTTGGTGGATCCGTGGAGATATCTTTCTGGCGGAACTTCCGGTTCCTGTCAGTCACCTTGGAGGACTGCCGTTTATATGCGTTTACTTTTTACTTTTATTACCGTATATGGAATACAGACAGGATAAACCCCTTCATTTCCGGTTTTGATCGATCTTTTTAAAAATTGAGGTATTTAAGAAAATAATCAAAGGTTTTTATTTATTTTTGGAAAATTAAGAGAGGAGAAAAGCAATTGAAAAAAGGGAGCGGAATGAATTCAGTCACCAAATATGTGTTAGGAATTGTCGCATTAGCTGGGGCAATTTTCTTTTCCTGGTATTTTTTTTCTGTCATCGTTTATATTTTAGTGGCAGCTGTCATTTCTTTTATCGGCAGGCCGATTATCGATTTATTAGGCCGGGTGAAGATCCGGGGCTATCGTTTGCCTGATGGTTTGAAAGCCGGAATCACGGTGATTTGCCTTTGGGGATTATTTATTCTTTTTTTTAGTACCATTATCCCGCTCGCTATCCGTGAATTTCAGTCGTTGGGCAATGTAAGTGTGTCTAATATCGTTTCCGAATTGGAAAGCCCGATCGAGGATGCCGGACATTTTATGAAGCATTACGGTTTGATGGATGAGGATCAGGATGTGGATGCTTATGTGACGGATTTATTGAGTAAAGTGTTTAATGTCGGTCAGCTGAAAACCTGGTTCGGGACGGTAGCCGGAACGATGACGGATATTTTTGTCGCTCTCTTTTCCATTACGTTTATTTTATTTTTCTTTCTGAAGGATAGCCGCTTGTTTTCAGGGATGGTGATGGCGGTGCTTCCTTCCCGCTTCGAAGAACAGGCCCGGAATGCTTTGGATTCCATACAAAAATTACTGGTCCGTTATTTTGTCGGATTATTGCTCGAAGTTTTGGGGGTTATGGCTTTGAATACGATCGGACTGACGATTGTCGGTTTGGGCTTTAGTAATGCGGTTGTCATCGGTTTGGTGACCGGAGTTTTGAATGTGATACCGTATATCGGGCCTATGATCGGGGTATTTTTCGGATTGGCTGTGGGAGTCGTGTTGAATTTGGGGCTGGATTTTTACGATCAGATGCTGCCGCTGTTGATCTATATGACTATAGCGATGTTGTTGACTCAATTGATCGATAATGTTGTTTTTCAGCCTTTTATTTATGGGAGTAGTGTACACGCCCATCCTTTGGAAATATTTTTGGTGATTTTGATGGCCGGTAGTATGGCCGGTATTTTGGGAATGATTCTGGCGATTCCGTCCTATACGGTTCTGCGGGTTGTGTTGAAGGAATTTTTTAATAAGTATAAGCTGGTGAAGAAGTTGACGCAGAGCTTGAATGAATAGCTTGTGCAGGTAAATAAAACAGATCATGAAGAAAATACTGTTCTTCGGTTTATTTTTATGCTTGGGTATGACCCTCAAAGCACAATATGGAGGCGAAATGACGATCGGAGCCCGGTTGAATTACACCGGAGGCGGGAAATTAGTGACCTATGACGGGAAGATTGTCAATCTGGGATATACCATCAAAGGCATTGTTTCGCCAGGTTATTTTGTGACGAATAATATCGCTTTGGGAGCCGATCTGGCTTACGAATATATGATGGATGACGAGGGACACCAGTATACACTGGAGACAGGTGGATTTTTCCGGCTGTATGCTCCTCGTGGGGGAGTCCGGTTATACCTGCAGGGAACCAGTGGATATGGCTGGGGAAAAAGCTTTCTGAAAAAAGGACACGATGGAAAACACGAATTATGGGTGTCTACCTTGAAACCGGGCTTATGGGCGCGGCTCAAAGAGTATCTGGCTTTGGATATTAGCTTGATGAGCCTGGAATATAAAGAAGTGTATATGAGGGATAAAGTTTCCAACAAACGGGTGACCGATAGCCGGTGGCGCTATAATTGGTTGGATATCAGCTTCGGAGTGGTTTTTATTATCGGACTTTAATCACTGGAAAATTTTTATTTTCGGGCATTATTGATAAATTATTTAGAAATAGTTGTTTTTATTAATATAAATTAATATATTGCAATTATTAATCTAAACCCTTTGTATTATGAAAACAGCATTGAAAAAATCATTCGTTTTGATAGGAATAGCCTTGTTTTTTGTTTTGACGGCTTGGGCCGAACAAAAAATATGGGCTTGGGATAAAAATGTACCTGAAAAAGAGTATTGTGTCTCCGGATATTTTGAAAAAACCGGTGAAAATGCAACGACAGTATATGGTTATTGCGTTTGTTTCCAAGGTTTTTGGGGGCCTCAGTGTCAATTCATAGCAGAATAATCCTATGTTGTATCGTTTTTCGATTGTTTTTCTTATAGGGCTTTGTTTGGTGGCATGTTCTTCCGGGAGTATGCAGGAAGAGTCGGTACCGGTTATTCGTTTTAAGCCTGATGAAGCCCGGACATTGAAGATGTCCGAGCTTTTCGATGGATATGAAGTGCTGACTTTTAAAGGGATCGTATGTAATAGAATCGGAGACTTTGTAAAAATGGGGGATCGGATTGTTGCGACTTCCATAGTGACCGAGGGCATGACTGATGTGGTAACCTTGAGCGTATTCGATTCTGCCGGTGAGTTTCAGCACACTCTTGGCCGGTTTGGCCGTGGACCGGATGAATATCTTTATTTGCCGCATGAAATTGTATTGACCCCTGATTCGAATGTATTAGCCGGGGATGTGTTGGGTTTTCATTGCTATGCTTTGGACGGAACGTTGCTTTGGCAGAAGAGATCCGAGCATCCTTCTTATGAATATGGAGTGGGGTATTTTACGTGGATGCTGAATGATAGTTGTGCAGTATATCTAAACACACCTATTTGTGGATCGACATATCGGTCTGAGGAATGTTTGGTGAATCTGGTAAACTGGAAGAGCGGACAGTTAAAAATTTCTTATTTCCCAGGTCAGAAAGTAGGGAAATATGCTGTAAGGAATAAGTCGTATGTAGTGAATGATACCTTTTGTTATTATTCTGATATCGACAATAGTATTTATCAGGTTTCGGAAGATACGGTTACCTTACGTTATTATTTAGATAAAGGTTCTTTTAAAAACTTTCGTCTATGCGGAAAGGCTGGGTATTCAGATAATTGTTTGACTGTAATTGAGATGTCGGAAAATAATAAATATGTTTTGATTGTAGTTTTAGTGAATCAAAAATATTATTTATTGGTTTATGATAAGTTGAAAAAAGTAACCTGTAATTATGATTTAGTGGACGATGATTTGTTGTCGGTGGGAAATTTCAGATATAAACCGAATGCAGTGTTGCGATTATACCATAACTGGAACCCGGGCATGCGTCAGTGCGACGATTATATGTATTTTTATTTTCCCTCTTCTGATTACTGTATGATGCTGGACCGCTTGAAAGCCTCCTTGAATGAGGAACAATGGGAGGCCTACCGACGGGCTCATCCCGATCTCATGAAAATCTACCGGGAGCAGGGGGAGGAAGGAAATACGGTAGTTGTAGGATATCGGTTCAAATAATGATATTAAAACCGGAGATCTTAATGTCATTATTTGAATTTAAGTGTGTCTACATATTGCTTAAGAGTAGTCCGCCGATGGCTCCCCAAAACAGGATCACCAATACAAATCCGATCAGCATAAAGATAAGAGTAGCTTTTGCCCAATTGGCTTTACTGACAGGAGTACCGGCACTGAAAGCCCAGACTAATAACATAATAAAATTCACAAAAGGAATACACATCAGGATCATCGTAATGATCCAATCACCGATTGTAACGATCGATTGATTCCGGGTGGTTTGTAGTTCTTGATTTTCCATGAGTTTTTTTTTTAGGTAGTTATATAGACGACAATTTTATAAAATAGGTAGTTATATATATTCATATTTGTAAACATATTTTTAAATAGTTACAACGGTTCAGAAGTCTAGTCGGACTGCTATCGCCGTTGTAACTAAAAACCATAGGTCTCACAGGAGATTCCTTTATGCTTTTAGAAGCGCTGTTTCCAGCACTTCTTTGATATGATCCACATAGTGGAATTTCAGCCCTTTCAGGTATTCTTTTTTGATATCGTCGATATCTTTTTTGTTTTCACTGCAAAGGATGATCTCTTTTATTCCGGCTCGTTTGGCGGCCAGGATTTTTTCGCGGATTCCCCCTACCGGTAATACTTTGCCACGGAGGGTGATTTCTCCGGTCATGGCGATGGCTTTTTTCACTTTCCGGCCGGTGAGGGCGGATACTAGTGCAGTAACCATGGTGATCCCTGCCGAAGGTCCGTCTTTGGGAACAGCTCCAGCCGGAACATGGACGTGGATGTCGTTTTCTTCGAACATCTTTTCGTCGATCCCGATCTCTTTTGCATGCGATTTGATGTATTCGAGTGCTAAAGTAGCGGATTCTTTCATCACTTCTCCCAGGTTACCGGTCAGGCTAAGATGCCCTTTGCCTTTGCTGTAGCTCGATTCTATATAGAGAATTTCTCCTCCTGCGGCTGTCCAGGCTAATCCGGTCACGACACCGGGTAGTTCGTTCCCTTGATATTCCTCCCGGGAGAAAATCGGGCTTCCCAGATATTCTTTCACCTTATTTTCGTCGAGCGTAATCGTGAATTTTTTATTCATAGCGACCTTCCGGGCCACATGGCGCATAATTTTAGCTATGGTCATGTCCAGACTACGAACGCCCGATTCGCGGGTATATTTCTCGATGATCAGGTCGATGATCTCGTCTGGGATCGTTACATGCCCGGCCGTAATTCCGTGGTTTTCCAATTGCTTCGGAATCAGGTGCCGCTTGGCGATTTCCCGTTTTTCCTCCATGAGGTAACCCGTCACTTCGATGATTTCCATCCGGTCGCGCAAAGGACCTGCAATCGTGCTGAGGTCATTGGCTGTGGCGATGAACATCACTTTCGACAGATCATAGTCGATATCCAGAAAATTATCGTGAAAACTGCCGTTTTGTTCCGGGTCGAGCACTTCCAACAGGGCAGATTGAGGATCCCCCCGGAAATCGTTACCCACTTTATCGATCTCATCCAGAATGAAAACAGGATTAGAAGTTCCTGCTTTTTTGATACTCTGAAGGATTCGTCCCGGCATAGCTCCGATATAGGTCTTCCGGTGTCCCCGGATTTCCGATTCATCGTGCAATCCACCTAAAGACATCCGTACAAATTCGCGGTTCAAGGCCCGGGCTACAGATTTTCCCAGGGAGGTTTTACCTACTCCCGGAGGGCCGTAGAGGCACAGAATCGGCGATTTCATATCGGCTTTTAACTTTAAAACCGCTAAGTATTCTAAAATTCTTTCTTTTACTTTCTCCAGTCCGAAATGATCGGCATCCAGTACCTGGCGTGCATGTTCCAGATCCAGGTTGTCCTCCGAGAGGTGATTCCAGGGCAGGTCCAGCATTTCCCTCAAATAATTGGATTGTACCGAGTAATCGGGGGAAGAAGGATTCAACCGTTTCAGCTTGTTCAGCTCTTTGTTGAAAATTTCCCGGACATTCCCGTTCCATTCTTTCGTTTCGGCCAGTTCCTCCAGTTCTTTGATTTCCTCGTCGGTCGGATTACCTCCCAGTTCGTCCTGTATGGTCTTCATCTGTTGATGCAGGAAATATTCGCGCTGTTGTTTGTCGATATCCATTTTTACTTTCTTCTGAATATCGTTTTTCAATTCCAGTAAACTCACCTGCTTACTCAGGATTTCCAGTAGTTTGATCGCCCGTTGTTTCAGGTTGTCGATTTCCAGCAACTCTTGTTTATTCTGATAGTCTACATCTGTATTCGAAGAGATGAAGTTGATCAGAAAAAGCATACTCTCGATATTTTTTAGCGCAAAACCTGCTTCATTAGGGATATGGCTGGAATATTTGACGATCTTGGAAGCCATATCTTTCAACGATTCTGCTATCGCATTGTATTCCGGATCGTTTTTAGGTACCCCTTCTTCTTTTTTCAAACTGATCTTCCCAACATGGTAAGGATCGTCGTAAAGGATATCTTCCAATAAAAACCTTCTCTTGCCTTGAATGATGGCTGTGGTGGTTCCGTCCGGCATTTCCAGTATTTTCAGGATAGAAGCTACTGTTCCGATCTGGTAAAGATCGTTTATATCCGGATTTTCAGTATTGGTATCTTTTTGTGCAACTACTCCGATCAGGGCACTCTGCCGGTAGGAATCTTTGATCAACTTTAAAGATTTATCCCGTCCGATGTTGATCGGAATGATTACGCCCGGAAATAATACCGTATTCCGTAGCGGTAAAATTGGCAGTGTGTCAGGAATCTGCATATTATCATTCAGCAGTTCTTTCTCGTCCCCCATGATGGGTAGGAAATCTGCCGAATCTTCTCCCATGTTCTGTAATAACACTGCTTTCAGATTTATTTTATCCATTTATTCGTCCTCTCTTGTTTTATGGTTATAAATTTTTATACGAGTAACAACTGACATTTTGTCAATGTTTTGTGTAAAAATAGAATTCATTACCTATAGCACAAATCCTGTGCCACAATCGAGTAGGGAGTATTATATAAACACCTCTTATTATTATAGAAGGAATGGCTCTTAGTGTAAATATAGCACAACTATTTGCAAATAACACAGTAGATAGCAGATTTCTTATCCTATATATTTGTACAATTAAATTCGCTCCATTTTTTATAAACTAACGATATGATCAAACAAGAAGTGATCAAGTGCGTCCTCGGCGGTGAAAAGCCGCCTTACGTTCCTTGGTCTTTCAAATTCACCAAAAAGCCGAAAGAGGCGTTTATGCAGTACTACGACACAGATGATCCGGTCATGATGGACCTGATAGTCGAAGCAGAAGCTTTCGGCGTACACCTCGTCTTTTCGAAGAATGAAGTTCCGTGCATCACCGATGCTTCGGTGCACGACCTTACGGAGATCGGAGCTCTGAAAATTCCGGCGTACGAAACGCACCACACCGATACCGAAACCTTCTACAAAGTGTTGTCCGAATACAATAAGATTTCAAACTGAGACTGATGAAAAAGACTATTATCCAATTTGCAGCCCTACTGGCGGCCCTGACGATCCATACTACCGGTGTAAATGCTTCGGAACGCTGGACCAAAGCGCAGGCACAGGCATGGAGCGAAGCCAATCCGTGGTTCTGCGGTTTCAACTACATTCCCGCTAATGCCGTTAATTATACGGCTATGTGGGACAAGACGAATTTTTCGCCTGAAGTGATAGAGCGCGAACTCGCACTGGCCGAGGAGGTCGGGTTGAACTGCGCCCGCGTCGTACTCCAATATGCCGTCTATGCCGAGAATCCGAAGCATTTTATCAAGGCGTTCGACAAATTCCTGTCGATTTGCGACAAATACCATATCAAGGTAATGCCAATCTTCTTCGATGACTGCGTTTTCGGGGCCAACACCGATCCTGTGACCGGACCACAACCCGAACCGCTTAAAGGTTGGTATGCATGGGCATGGTCGCCCTCGCCCGGCCATACGATGGTCATCGACGAGCGCACGCATTCCTTGCTTGAAATTTATGTCAAGGATATCATGACCCGCTTCGGCCAAGACGATCGCATTTTCGTTTGGGACCTTTACAACGAACCCACTAACAGTGGATTGGGCGACCGCAGCCTGCCATTGTTGAAGAGTGTCGTGAAGTGGGCGCG